>JANXZU010000074.1 GCA_025355345.1 Syntrophaceae bacterium | reverse complement strand
GATGTACTTGTGCAAACAGGAAAAAATGCTATAAGGCTTCTGGAAATCGAAATACTAGGAAAGTGCTACACAGATTCGCAGATAATTGAATATTTCCATCAAGGGAAGGTGACAAGGCTTATATGAAAATATTGATACTGGGAGTAAATGGATTTATCGGTCATCATCTGGTTAACCGGATTCTGGCCGAGAAAAAAGATTGGATAGTTTACGGCATGGATTTAGGCACAGACAGGCTGGGTAAGGCTTTGAATAATCCACGCTTTAATTTTATGGAAGGCGATATTTGCATTAACAAGGAATGGATTGAGCTGCAAATTAAAAATTGCGATGTCATCATGCCGCTTGTGGCTATTGCCACACCCAAACTTTATGTGGATGATCCCATTGCCGTTTACAATCTTGATTTTGAAATGAATGTGGATATTATCAAGAAGTGTGTCAAATATCACAAGCGGGTTGTTTTTCCCTCAACATCGGAAGTATATGGCGCCTGCACTGATCCGGAATTCAAAGAAGATGAAAGCTTTCTGGTAGTAGGACCGATCAATAAGGAACGCTGGATATATTCATGCTGCAAGCAACTGCTTGACCGCGTTATTTACGGTTACGGGACAAGAGGCCAGTTGGAATTTACATTGTTTAGACCATTTAACTGGACAGGCCCCAGGCTTGATTCTCTCTATGCGGCCAAGGAAGGCAGTTCGCGTGTTGTCACCCAGTTTATCGCGGAGCTGTTTATGAAACGCCCGATTAATCTTGTTGATGGTGGAATGCAAAAGAGATGCTTTACATACGTTGATGATGGAATTTCGGCGCTGATGAAAATTTTAGAAAATAAAAATGATATTTGCAAAAACCAGATTATCAATATTGGCAATCCGGAAAACGAATGCTCGGTGAAAGAACTGGCTATTATATTGAAGAAACTTTTTCAGGAACACCCTGATCATAGGAATGATAAAAGCTATTCCGATATTATCGATATTTCCGCGGATACCTATTATGGCAAAGGCTATCAGGATATTTACACCCGCAAGCCAAGTATTGAAAAGGCAAGAAAACTTTTGAACTGGGAACCCAAATTTGGGTTGGAAGAATCGATGCGCCTGACGCTCAATTCATTTTTGGAAGAAAACAAAGACGCTGTAATATAATGAGACCCAAATTTCAGCAACGAATAACCTAAGTACCCTAAAGGGCACTATAGGGTCACTATAGGTGTACTGAAATTTGATAGTCGAATTATCCCCTGAGCGTAGCGAATGGGGATAATTGCCACCTTTAAGGAGAAATCCTTTTGCCGATGCTAGGATTAAAAATAGATGTCGATACCTACTGGGGCATGAAAAACGGTGTGCCCTCTCTATTGCAGACACTAAAAGAATTCAATATAAAAGGAACATTTTTTCTAAGCATCGGGCCGGATAACTCCGGCCGGGCGGCATTGCAGCTAATCAAGAATCCACTTTTCTTAAAGAAGATGATGCGGACAAACGCGGCGGCTCTTTATGGCTGGAAAACAGCGTTCTACGGTACGCTGCTTCCCGCGCCGATGATAGCACTTTCTTTTCCTCAAATAGTAAAGAATATACTTGCCGCCGGCCATGAAGTTCAATTTCATGCCTGGGATCACCGCCGCTGGCAGGATGAGCTGCCTCATAAATCTGAAAAATGGATTCGGCAGTGGTTTGTTAAGGGAATGAGTGGTTTTGAAAAATTAACCGGATACAAACCTACCGCCTTTGGTGCGCCATCGTGGCTGATTGATGATCGGGTACTCTCCATAATTAAAGAATATCAATTTGAATATCTGAGCTGCACAAGAGCCAAAGCGCCATTCATCCATGAAATAGCAAGTGTGTTGGAGATACCATCTGATCTGCCTTGCTTTGAGGAAATTGAAGCGCAGAAAGGCGTAGCACTAATAGCTGACTTTCTAAAAGATGGCCAAACACACGTCCTGCCGGTTCATGCCGAAGTGGAAGGAGGCATCTTTCAAAATCAGTTCAAAGAGCTTTTATTGAAAGCGCTCAGCATGGGCACAGAAATTGTGCCGCTACAGGAAATTAAACAGAAGCAGGATATTCAAGCCTTACCCAAAAGAAAATACAAAATGGAATTACTTCCCGGCCGCCATTCAGCTTGTGCCGTCTAATCCGTATATGGTGTCATACCGGCGGAGGCCGGTATCCAGTATTAATTTTAATTCAACTTTTCTTAAACAAATCTTTCAGCTTATCTTTAGTTTTTAAATCCTCCGTGATGGAAGTGACCTTTCCCCATGTTATGGTCAAGTCTCTGGAACTCGATCAACTCAAAATCCGGTGGAGTCGAAAAGACTCCACCGCAATCATGGCATCTTAATATTAAAATTTTATCCTTCTGTCATCCAATCCTTGCCGCCCAGTATTCGCGCGACGAGGATACTGGAAACATTATCGCCAATTGCGTTGACCATTGTTGCCGGAGCGTCAACTATTGTTCCGATCATAGTGACAATCGGGAAAGCCTCCGGTGGAAATCCGTAGACGGAAATGATTAAGATCTCACCAATCATTCCGCCGCCGGGGATGCCGCTGACAATAGCTCCCACCAACAGGCCAATACCAATGGCTGTGGCAATAGTTTCCCAACCGAAAAAATCCATCTGAAACACGCCAAACAAAAAAGCTATTTTTAAAATAGCGGCAAGGCAGGAACCTTCCATGTGCATTGTCGCGCCGACGGGAATGACAAATTCACTAATGTCCTGAGGTACGCCGGTTTTATTGGCGGCTTCCAGATTAAGGGGAATTGTCGCCATGCTGCTACCGGTAGCAAAAGCAGTGAGCGCCGGTGGGATAATATTGCGCCAGAATCTTTTTACTCCTTTGCTTCTGGCGGCAATAAAAACATAGAGAGTATAGGCGATAAAGAAATATAAGATTGCTGTCGGGTAGTACAAGATCATTGCTCGGGCGTAAGCGCCCAGCAGTTCCGGTCCGAAAACACCGACAAGATAGGCAAAATAAGTGCAAAGGCCGATCGGTGCGTAATACATGATCAGAGAAATAATTTTCATCATGACTTCACTGCCTGAAGCTAAGAAGCTCGCAAAAATCTTTCCCCGCTCGCCTATCGCGGAAGTGGCGATACCAAGAAGGATAGAAAATATGATGATCGCCAGCATGTTCTTTTTGGATAAGAGATCGGCAAAATCGCTTACAGTAAAAGCCTTGACAATTTGTTCGGAAGCGCTGATATGCCCGGGATTAACTCCCGCGCCCAACGCAATTTTAACACCTGCTGCCGGTGGATAAAGTAAAACGCCGATGACCATGACTGCCGAGGCAATCAGGCCTGTGACAATAAATACAAAAATCATGGCTGACATTATTTTTCCGAGACGCCGGATGTTGGTCATCCCGGCCACGGCGGAAGATATGGAAAAGAAGACGAGGGGCACAATAGCGGTAAAGAGGAGATTGAGGAAAATATCTCCGAACGGTTTGAACATCACGGCATCTTTTTTATAAATGACACCAAGCATTGCGCCAATAAGAATGGATATGACCAGAATGATCGAAAGGCCATACGACTTGATAACTGACGGTAGTTTAATTTTCATATTCCTCACTCAATTAAGAAATCAAAATAAGTATTCGGATAAGGTTCATTCTTTAGTGTGTAGTGCCACCATTCCAGATCGTAATTTTTAAAACCTTGTTTTTCCATCAGCATCTTTAGCAATTGTCGATTATTGTTTTGCTGCTCGCCAATATTTTTATTGGCTGTATGCGATAGTTCATGGAAACAATCAAAACCGGTGCCCATATCGAGAGTGTTATCAGCAAAACGCTGCTCTGCAGGCAGATAACATTCGACTAGTTTTTGCCCGGGTATATATTCAGTCTGTTTGAGGGCAGGCAAGGGGACAATGGTCAGATCAACGGTGCTGCCACGGCTGTGGCCGGATTTGCTGTCGATATAGCCATCTTTAAACAGATTTGCTTTATCCACAGTGGGATAGAATTCTTTTTTTGTATTGGTGTTGTCAATTTCTTTGGCCCAGCGCACAAAGTGATTCACCGCGCGCTGCGGGCGATAACAGTCATAAATCTTTAGTGACATCGAAAAGGGCGCAAGGTCTTTCTGTACTTGAGCCAGAGCATCAGCGGCTTGTTTGGTTATCAGGCATTTCGGCACCAGGTAGCCGTCAACTTTTTCCCCGACAAAGTTATGATGACCGTAATAGCGAATATCAAGAAGCACGTCGGGAATGACTTTTTGTATATCGACAAAGCCTTCCGGTGTTTTATCTTTAGAGCAGGAAGTAGTTGTAAATTGAATTAAGCACAAAACAATAATTACAAACATGCTAAGGACGGTTCTTGATTTGCGTAAGGTAAGCTTCATGATTAGTTCTCTACCTCCATAATGATAACAGGTGATGCTTGTGGATCAAGCCAAGCCAAAATCTTGATAATATCTTGTTCAGAAACTGCTACACATCCTTCCGTTGTTACACCTTCTCCACCCCATACATGAAAGAAAATGGCGCTGCCTAGTCCTTTAATTACCGGGTTGGTATTATATTCAATGACAATTCCGTATTTATAAAGATTGTCGTGACGTCTCATTTTTTCATAAGATGCCGCTCTGTTTTTCCGCTTTTTTACCCAGCGATTGTAATCACCGGCATTAGGATCATCTATCCAGATATCATCAATTAAGGCCCGGCGATATGGCATCTTGGTTTTTATTGCCTCATCATAACCGAAAGTCAAATGCATCGAGAAAATGCCTGATGGTGTTTTGCCATCTCCTTCTCTTTTTTCGCCTGCCTTCGCAAAGCCGTTTCGACCGATTACCGCATTGAGGGGTTCAAAAGCAATATCCCAATAATCACTTTTTTTTTCCAACGGGTAGACTTTTATTTTATTAAAAAAAAGGAATCCATCATCAATGACAAGAAGAATTTGGGTGGATTTACCAATCTTGCTTTCATGGATTGCAGTAAACGATTTTATGTCGAATTGAGATGCCGCAGAAGGCAATACAAATGCCGTTATTGATAACAGCATAATTAAAACACAAAAAAAAGTTACAATGATGAAGGCTTTTAGTATTTTCATTTATGACTTCTATTCTTAATATTTAGTTGTTATCTTTTGTAATGGAAACTGAATGTGTTTTCAATATAAATGTTTCAAGATCAGGTATTAAATAGTGGATATGGTTTATTACAGTTAATAAGTGCATGATATAAATAATATTTATATTTTTACTTATCTTCAATTAATGATATTTTTGATATATGCAATAGAATACAATAAATTAATCTGTATAGGCTAAAAAGAATGGAATAACATAAAATTAGTTGTACTTGACTTTAATATTATTTCTGTGATAATATAACTCTGTAAAAAAGGTTTAGATTTAGCTGGATGCATATTAATTTGTAAGGATAAAGGTAAAAAATGTCCAATAATTTCTTTACATTGATGATTATTCCGCGTCGTAAGAATGCAGTATCTAAATTTTCTATCTCCAGTACATTTATTCGCGGTTTGCTGATAGTTTCTATTTTAGCGGTTCTATTAACACTTTATATGGTTTATGATTATGCCAGCATTAAACGGGATAAAGCTGAACTGGCGCGACTTCGCGTAGAAACAGTGGAACAATCTCAGCAACTTAAGGAACTTGCTTTAAAAATTGACGAATTTGCTGACAGAATTGAAGAATTTAACCAGTTTGATAAAAAATTAAGAATTGTTGCTAATTATCAAACAGTCCGGGATAAAAGAATGTTGCTGGGCATTGGTGGTTCTGGAAATACACAGATAAAAATTAAAGATTTACTTGATCAGGATCAGGTAAAACTTGTTTCTGGAATGCGTAAAAGCATCAGTCAATTAAATGAAGAAGCTAATATCAGGGAAAAGAGTTTTGCAGATCTTTTGAAATTTTTACGTGATCAAAAGTCACTTCTGGCTGCTACTCCTTCGATTTGGCCAGTCAAAGGGTGGGTAACTTCCGGGTTCGGTTCACGGAAATCGCCTTTCACTTCCGGTGTAGAATTTCATGCAGGTCTTGATATTGCTACAAGAATGGGCAAAGACGTCATTTGTCCGGCGGATGGGTTTGTTGTTGAAGCAGCTCATCAGATTGCAGATGGAAACAGGATTAAAGTTGATCACGGCCATGGAATTATGACTACTTATAGCCATTTGTCCAAATTTGCCGTTAAGGCAGGCAGCAGGGTAAAGAGAGGTGATATACTTGGCTATGTCGGTACTACAGGTCGAAGTACAGGGTATCATCTTCACTATGCAGTTTATTTGAATAAGATTCCAGTCAACCCCAGGCGATATTTGAATTAATCAGCTGGTCGGAATAAAAAATAGCAATCTAAGGTTTGTCTCAAAAGATTATTAAATTACAAATTCATCTTACCGATAAGTTTTAGCTAATGGTTGAGAACTTAAATTATCAAGAATGAAGCTACTAAATCCACCGGTAACTCTACCGGTTTTTTTTTGAGGGTGATTAATGCTGGGTAATATACTAAAAAAAATAGTTGGAACAAAAAATGACCGCGAATTGAAGCGCTTGGCCCTACTTTTAGATGAAGTAAATAATTATGAACCAGAGATGATGTCTTTGAGCGATGCAGAAATAAGAAGCAAAACTTCTTATTTCAAAGAAAAATTATCTAAAGGTTTTACTGTTGATGATATTCTGACAGAAGCTTTTGCTGTTACCAGAGAAGCATCACGACGCACTTTATTAATGCGTCCGTTTGAAGCTCAGATATTAGGTGGCATAGTTCTGCATGAAGGCAAAATTGCTGAAATGAAAACTGGTGAAGGAAAGACACTGGCGGCAACCATGCCTCTTTACCTTAATGCTTTAGAAGGTAAAGGTTGCCATGTTGTCACAGTTAACGATTATCTGGCAAACAGAGATGCTGAATGGATGGGGCCGATTTATAATTTTCTGGGTTTGAATGTTGGAGTTATTGTCCACGGTATGGATGATGATGAACGAAGAGAAGCATATCATTCCGATATTACTTACGGCACAAATAATGAATTTGGATTTGATTATTTACGCGATAATATGAAGTTTAGTTTGGATGATTATGTCCAGAGAGAATTCAATTATGCGATTGTCGATGAAGTTGACAGTATTCTTATTGACGAAGCCCGCACGCCGTTGATTATTTCAGGACAGTCTGAAGAATCGACTGATAAATATTATAAGATTAACCAATTAATTCCGCGTTTGAAAAAAGATCAAGATTACTCAATTGATGAGAAAAGCCGCACTGTTGTTTTAACCGAAGATGGCGTGGCACGCGTAGAAGACCTGTTGAATGTACAGAATCTGTATGAACCGAGAAACATAGAGACGTTGCATCATGTGAATCAGGCATTGCGGGCACATACTATGTTCAGGCGAGATGTGGATTACCTTGTCAAAGACGGACAAGTTATTATTGTTGATGAATTTACGGGAAGGGTAATGCCCGGAAGACGTTATAGTGATGGTTTGCATCAGGCTCTCGAAGCAAAAGAAAAAGTAAAAATCGAAAAAGAAAATCAAACTCTGGCTTCGATTACTTTCCAGAATTATTTTCGAATGTACAAAAAGCTCTCCGGCATGACCGGTACTGCTGATACTGAAGCGGCAGAATTTAAGAAAATTTACAATCTTGAAGTTTTAGTAATACCTACAAATATGCCAATGATCCGCAAGGATAATAATGATTTAATCTATAAAACAGAGAAAGAAAAAATCAAGGCAGTCATTGAAGAAGTTAAAGCTTTAAATAAGATTAAGCGGCCTGTTTTGATTGGAACAATATCCATCGAGAAATCGGAACTCTTAGGTACATATCTTGCTAAAGCCGGGGTCAAACACCATGTTCTTAATGCCAAAAATCATGAAAGAGAAGCTGAAATAGTAGCCCAGGCGGGGCAGCCTGGCATGGTTACAATATCTACAAATATGGCAGGCCGCGGAACTGATATCAAACTTGGAGAAAAAGTTGCTGATTTGGGAGGCTTGCATATTCTTGGTACAGAGCGTCATGAAAGTCGTCGTATCGATAATCAATTGAGAGGCCGGTCAGGAAGACAGGGTGATGATGGATCGTCCCGCTTTTATCTTTCTTTAGAAGATGACTTATTGCGAATTTTCGGCGCAGAGAGGATATCTTCCATAATGGATAGAATCGGTATTGAAGAAGACCAGCCTATTGAACATAAATATATTTCCCGTGCCATTGAAAATGCTCAAAAACGTGTGGAAGGACAAAATTTTGACATAAGGAAGCATCTGCTGGATTATGATGATGTAATGAATAAACAGCGGAAAGTTATATATGAGCAACGGAAGAAAGTTCTACGTGGCGAGAACTTATGGATAGACATTGAAGAGATGATTGAAGAAATTATCGATGATCTATTAACTCAGTTTGTCGGCGAGAAAACTCATAATGAAGAATGGAATCTCAAAGCATTTGATGATTCTATATTCAAACAGTTTAATTTAAAACTCGACATTAATAATTCGCCTGAACTTAAATCCATTGATTTAATACGCGATCATATAGAACAAAACGTAAAAAAACTTCTCCATGATAAGGAAAGTGAATTTGGTCAGGAACTGATGAATTACTTGATGAAGGTAATCATGCTTCAGGCAATTGATTCTCACTGGAAGGAACATTTGCTGGCCATGGACCATTTGAGGGAAGGTGTCAGTTTGCGTGGCTATGCGCAAAAAGACCCCGTGCGCGAATATCAGCGTGAGGGTTATGAAATGTTCATGGAAATGATATACCATATTAAAATGGACACATTGGAAAAGTTATGTATGGTAAAAATACAAAGAGAAGAAGAAGTGGATGAAATTAGACAGAAACAAAAACAAGATTACGTATTAAGCCGGGGAGAAGATACTCCAAAAGTGCAAACAACGAAGCGAACAGGCAGCAAGGTGGGGCGTAATGATTCTTGTCCTTGTGGCAGCGGTAAAAAATATAAAAAATGCTGCGGCATTTGAGTTATCCAAAGAGGAGTAGCGATATGGTGATAAATAAAAGTGTAAATAAAATAAGTGTACCCGGTTTTTTAGCAAATGGAATTTCTGCAGGAATTAAAGATGAACAACAAAAGGATCTTGCATTAATTTATTCTACAATTCCGGCTAAAGTTGCCGCAGTATTTACAAAAAATGCTTTCAAAGCAGCGCCCGTATTGATCGATACGGAACGTGTTAAAAGAGGAATGGCACAGGCGATCATAACCAATAGCGGCTGTGCTAACGCGGCTACGGGAAAAGAAGGTTATCAGGATGCGTTGGCAGTTTCAGCGGCTGTTTCCGGGCAATTAAAAATCAGGGATGAACTTGTGTTATTGGGTTCGACAGGTGTTATCGGAAAAAGGCTTCCAATCAAAAAAATCGAGGCAGGAATTCCTAAACTGGTTAAAGGATTACACGAATTCGGCTTTGAAGATGCTGAATCGGCCATAATGACAACAGATAAATACCCTAAAATTGCTATACGCAAAGGAATAGTCGGAGCTAAAGATATCACAATTTGCGGCATAGCCAAAGGTGCCGGAATGATTGAACCGAGCATGGCTACGCTGCTTACATATGTAATGACTGATGCGTTGATTGACTCTAAAGCCCTGAATACAGTATTTCATCAATCAATTGATGCGACATTCAATTCAATCAGTGTTGATGGATGCATGAGCACTAATGATACGGCAATCATCTTAGCCAATGGCTTGGCCGGTAATAATCCATTGGAAAGAGCTCAAGCCCGTTTACAGCGTTTTCGCGATATGTTGACAGATGTTTTAATGGAACTGTGTCATGCAGTTGTAAAGGATGGAGAGGGTGCAACAAAGTTTATTTCAATAATTGTGGAAGGAGCGAAGTCCAGATCAGATGCGCGCCGCGCCGCTTATTCTGTTGCCAATTCCAACTTAGTAAAAACAGCATTTTTTGGTGAAGATCCTAATTGGGGGAGAATATTAGCCGCCCTCGGTTCCTCAGGAATACCTCTGGAAAAAGAAAGAGTGAGCTTATCGATCGGAAATATGCTTTTATATTCTCAGGATTGCCCGGTTAATATTAATCAAGCCAAATTAAAAGAGATATTTCAAAAAGATACGATTGAAGTGCGGATTGTATTGGGAGGTGGCGATAAATCATATTGTGTTTATACATCGGACCTTTCCTATGATTATGTGAAAATCAACGCTGATTATTCAACATGATAGGAATAACAAATATATTAATATTATTGTCTAAAAACCGTTATTTGAGCTTGATCATTTAGGTCATATGTGTTAATTGCCGCAAACGTAAAAAATCTCACACATCCTTGGATTACCGGCATGTTGCTTATTGTAAATAAGTGTGCTTGGTTAAGTTGATGAGGGTGGAGGAAAAAAACAAAAAAAGGAGCAAAAATGTCAGCAATTTCAATGAAACTTTTACTGGAAGCAGGTGTCCATTTCGGACATCAAACAAACAAATGGAATCCCAAAATGAAGCCTTACATATTTGGGGCGAGAAATAACATTTACATTATCGATTTACAACAAACAGTTGGTATGTTCCAATCGGCTTATAATTTTGTTGTTGATACAGCAAGTCAAGGCAAAGAAATTCTTTTCGTCGGCACTAAAAAACAATCACAGGAAGCTATTAAGGAAGAAGCAATGCGTTGCGGAATGCCATACGTTAATCAGCGTTGGTTGGGTGGTATGTTGACGAATTTCATCACTATCAAGAAGAGTATTGACCGCCTCAACACTCTGACAAAAATGTTTGAGGATGATTCTATCAAGGCATTTCCAAAGAAAGAAATGACACAAATGCAGAAAGAAATGGAAAAGTTGGAAAGTGTTTTAGGTGGAATAAAAAAAATGAAATCATATCCTGCAGCTGTTTTTATTGTAGATCCCAACCGTGAACATATTGCGGTAAAAGAAGCTAATAAATTAAAAGTTCCATTAGTCGCCATCGTTGATACGAATTGCGACCCCGATGATATTGATTTTATTATTCCTGGAAATGATGATGCAATAAGAGCTATAAAATTATTCGCCTCTAAATTTGCCGACGGCGTTTTAGAAGGAAAGAAACGGTTTGAAGAGAAACTTTCAGCGGAGTCAAATAAGGAAGCAAACAGTACTGTTTCAGAAAGCAAATCTAACGAAGCAGATATTCCTGAAAGTGTGGAAATGGAAAATAGTGCTACTGATACATAAGATGCCGGTAGATCACGTAAATTAATAGATACAATTTGAAATGTTTTTAGGAGGTAAAGTAAATTGGAAATATCTTCAACAATGGTTAAAGAGTTGAGAGTAAAAACTGGTGCCGGTATGATGGATTGTAAAGAAGCATTAGCGGCAGTAGAGGGGAATTTTGAACAGGCAATCGATTTTTTAAGAAAAAAAGGACTGTCTGCAGCAACTAAAAGATCATCCAAAGCGGCTAAAGACGGAACAGTTTCGTCATATATTCATATGGGTGGCAAGATTGGTGTGATGGTTGAAATCAATTGCGAAACAGATTTTGTTGCCAAAACAGATGATTTTCAGGCAATGGGCAAAGATATTGCGATGCATATAGCCGCTTCTAACCCAATTTATGTTCGTCCTGATGAACTTCCGGAAGATGCCTTAAACAGGGAAAAAGAGATTTACAAAAGCCAATTACGCGAAGAAGGTAAACCGGAAAAAATTTGGGATAAAATAATTGAAGGGAAACTTAAGAAGTATTATGAAGATGTTTGTTTGACTGAGCAGAAATTCATCAAAAATACTGACATAACTGTGGGAGTCTTAGTTAGCAATATGATTGCCAAGACTGGTGAAAATATTATTATTCGCAGGTTTGCGCGGTTCCAACTTGGTGAGGAAATTAAAAAATAATGGGCGACAAAAATAAAGTCGTTTACAAAAGGATTTTATTAAAGTTAAGCGGAGAGGCACTTTTAGGTAAACAATCTTCTGGTGTTGACCCCGATGTGGCTAATTATATAGCAACTGAGATTAAATTGCTTGCTGATCTTAATGTCCAAATTGGAATAGTTGTTGGTGGCGGTAATATATTTCGTGGTTTAGAGGCCAGTTCAAAAGGTATGGATCGCACGACCGCTGATTACATGGGAATGCTGGCTACAGTTATCAACAGTCTGGCTTTGCAAAGTGCTTTGGAAATGCATGGTATCGCAACCCGAGTGCAATCTTCAATCGAGATGCGGGAAATAGCTGAGCCCTTTATCCAGCGCAAGGCTGTCCGTCATTTAGAAAAAGGTAGAATTGTCATATTTGCCGGAGGAACGGGCAATCCATATTTTACAACGGATACGGCTGCATCACTCAGAGCCATGGAAATTAAGGCAGATGTAATTATGAAAGCCACTAAAGTCGATGGAGTATATGATTGCGATCCAGTAAAAAATAAAGCAGCAATTATGTTCAAAAATATAAAATATATCGATGTATTGACGAAAAATCTTAAAGTAATGGATGCAACTGCAATTTCTCTTTGCCGTGATAATTTATTGCCTATTATTGTTTTTAATTTGCAGAAAAAGGGTAATATTCGCGGCGTAATTTGTGGTAAAAAAATTGGGACTTACGTAGGAGAATGATATGAAAGAACTGATATTGAATAATTTCAAAGATGATATGGAAAAGACGATATCTGGCCTGGATAAATCATTCAGCAGAGTGAGAACTGGTAGAGCCTCGGTTGCGCTGCTCGATGGAATTAAAGTTGATTATTACGGAACACCAACACCTATCGCTCAAGTAGCAACACTATCCGTTCCGGAAAGCCGATTAATAGTTATTGCTCCCTGGGACGCTACAGCACTTGGTTCTATAGAGAAAGCGATTCAAAAATCGGATTTGGGCTTAACACCTTCAAGCGACGGGAAAGTAATACGCATTTCTATTCCTCAATTAACGGAAGAGAGAAGAAAAGAACTGGTTAAAGTAGTAAAAAAAATGGCGGAAGAGGGTAAAGTAAAATTACGTAATGCTCGCAGAGACGCCAATGAAGAGTTGAAAGAACTCAAGAAGAATAACAAAATGACGGAGGATGAACTTTTTACTACGCAAGAAGAAGTGCAAAAATTGCTTGACCGGCATATTGAAAAGACAGATAAGATTTTAACGGCAAAAGAAAAAGAAATTATGGAAATATAAGATGTGTTTTTTTATTCGGATTACAAATGGGGAGTCTGGAACTCCCCATTTGTTTTTTGACTCAATGGCAGCATTAATTGACTTCAAATAATTATGACAAAACTTGATCAGAACAATTTACCCCAGCATATAGCAATAATTATGGATGGTAACGGGCGTTGGGCGAAGCAGCATGCTATAGGCCGCATTCGAGGGCATAAAAAGGGGGCTCAGGCAGTACGTGCTACTGTTAGAACATGCCGGGAAATTGGAATTCAATATCTTACACTTTTTGCTTTTTCCATAGAAAACTGGGGACGTCCAACTAAGGAAGTTGACGGATTAATGTCCTTGTTGGAAGAATATCTGGCAAAAGAACTTAATGAACTGCATAAACAGGGCATTAAGCTTACAACTATTGGCGATATTGATCAATTGAAGCCATCTGTGAAAGAAAAGATAATTTCAGCAAAAAAAATAACAGCAAATAATGACAAAATGATATTAAATTTGGCTTTGAGCTATGGCGGTCGGGATGAAATTATTGATGCTGTAAAACAAATAGTCCAAGATAGTCAAAATGGAATAATAAATTCAGATGAGATAAATAAGGAAATATTTAGCAAGTATCTCAACACTTGTGAAATACCTGATCCAGATCTATTAATTCGTACCAGTGGTGAGTATCGTATAAGTAATTTTTTGCTTTGGCAATTGGCCTACACAGAACTTTACTTTACAAAGGTACTTTGGCCTGACTTTAAAAAGGAAGATATTTTTAAAGCAATTGCCAGTTACCAGAAGCGCGAAAGGCGTTTTGGTCTTACCGGTGAGCAATTGGAAGAAAAATTGCTCAATTAATAAGCTAATTATTTGAATTAAAGTAAAAGGACAAACTTATTATGACAAATTCCTTGGTAAAAAGATGGTTAACAGGAATATTATTAGTGGTAGTAGTACTTACCGCAATTATATTTGCATCTGCCGAGATTCTAGGTGTGATAATTACTGTATTTATCATAGGCGGAGTTTGGGAATACAATAGTATGGTTTTTGGCAAGGGCTACTTAAAAGAAAAGTTGGAAATTAACATTTTTGCCATTGTCATACCTATGGTTGTATTATTAGGTACCAGCCAACATCTAATTGCGGTACTGACATTTTGTATAATCTCTGTTTTTATGCTGTTTCTCTGGTCGGTTAAAGAATCTACATTTGATGTATTGTTGGTTGCTAAAGTAATTTTTGGCATAATGTATCTACCGTTATTAACATCTCACTTTATTTTATTGCGCTTGTTAGAGAATGGAGTTTACTGGATATTGCTTGTATTAATCATTTCGATAGTAGGAGACACCGCGGGATTATATGTTGGCAAATACTTTGGCAAAAATAAACTAAGCGTGCTTGTGAGTCCCGGTAAAACAATAGAAGGCACAATAGGCCTTATTATCGGAAGTGTATTAGGTTCTCTGATCTTTAGTCATTTTTTCTTCCCTAATGTATCGAGTGTTCATATTTTGATTATTTCTTTTGTGGGTAGTGTAATTGGGCAATTGGGAGATCTTTGCGAATCAGCAATCAAAAGAAATTATGGCCTCAAGGATGCGAGTTCCCTCCTGCCGGGGCATGGTGGTTTGCTTGACCGAATGGACAGTCTTATTTTCATAGCACCTTTCGTTTATTATTATCGAATATTCGTGATTGGATAAATCACGTGTATGAACCAAAGCAAGCTGCGGAGTATCATACCCATGCTATGCAGGATAATTTGACTAGCAAACTTCAATGTGTCGTAGATGACATCGTGTGATCCTATAGTGCCCTTCAGGGCATTTAGGTTATTCAGGTTGTTAAGTTACTGTGCTTTCTGAATTGGAGTTTCACAATGAAGAAAATAACAATTTTAGGATCAACCGGGTCGATTGGACTCAGCGCTTTGGATGTTATTGGAAAAAATCCGGAACGTTTTCAAATAGTGGCGCTTGCCGCCGGGAAAAATGTAAAGCTACTCAAAAAGCAAATTGATATATTCAAACCAAAAATAGTTTCTGCCAGTACAAAAGAAAATGCCTTTAAATTAAGTCAATCCTTACCCCTGAATAATAAAATAAAAATACTTTACGGTAAGGAAGGATTGAACGAAATAGCTGCATTTCCAGCGGCGGATATTGTCGTTTCCGCTATATCTGGCGCTGCCGGCTTAATGCCAACTCTTGCGGCAATTGACGCGGGCAAAGACATTGCCTTGGCCAACAAGGAAACGATGGTTATGGCCGGTGAAATTGTAAACAGAAGAGCAAAACTAAAAAAGGTAAAAATACTTCCTGTAGATAGTGAACATAGCGCAATATTTCAATGCTTACAAGGAGAAAAAATTGAAAATTTAAGAAGGATAATACTGACTGCATCCGGTGGTCCGTTTATTAATTTTAATGTAAATCAATTAAAGCAAGTTAAGCTAAACCAGGCACTGAAACATCCCCGATGGAAAATGGGAAAGAAGATCACAATTGATTCTGCAACCCTTATGAATAAGGGATTAGAAGTAATAGAAGCAAAATGGTTATTTAATCTGGATATGGTAAAAATTGATGTTTTGATTCATCCGCAAAGCATCGTGCATTCTATGATTGAATTAATTGACGGCTCAGTGCTCGCGCAAATGGGCATTCCCGATATGAGAATACCGATTGCTTACGCTTTAACCTATCCAGAAAGAATCATTAACAATATTGAATCACTAAACCTTCTAAAAACAGAGAAGTTGGAATTTCTTAAACCTGATATAAAAAAATTTCCTTGTCTGCGTCTTGCTTATGAGGCAGGAATTTGCGGTGGTACAACTCCTGCAGTTTTGAATGCCGCCAATGAAATTGCCGTAGCGGCTTTTTTAGAACGGAAAATTAAATTTGTTGATTTACCTGGGATAATTGATAAAGTACTTAATGCTCATGTTTGTGGGAATGATTCTTCACTAGAGAGTGTTATTAACGCTGATTTCTGGGCAAGGATAAAAACAAAAGAGATACTAGAAAGGATAAAATCTTGATTACTTTAATTTCATTCATAATTTTACTGGCAATATTAATATTTGTTCATGAATTCGGTCATTTCATTGCCGCGAGAATTGCAGGAGTGGGCGTTCTTAAATTTTCTCTGGGCTTTGGGCCAAAGATATTTGGTAAAAAAATTGGTGAGACGGAGTATGTGGTTTCCTGGATACCTTTAGGTGGATTTGTCAAACTATTAGGTGAATCAACTGATGAAGAATTGGCACCGGAAGATGAAAAAAGATCTTTTATGAAACAGCCGACTTGGAAACGAATCCTGATCATTCTGGCCGGTCCTAGCTTTAATTTTCTTTTGGCTTTATTAATATTTATTACAATATTCATGTATGGCGTGCCAAAGCTTACTACTGTTGTAGGCGAGATGCAAAAAGA
>JANXZU010000066.1 GCA_025355345.1 Syntrophaceae bacterium | reverse complement strand
GTTTATGGAGGCAAAATGGATTCATCATAGGTTAATTTGAAAGCCAGCAATGGTAAGTTTGATTTTCATCTTCAGTTTTCTTCTGAAAAATTTGTCCAAATTTGATTACCAGCGGTATTTTTGCTTTTTTCAAAGGTCTCGTATTATAAATGAAAGCTGAATTTTGAGCTGATGCCGCATTTAAATAAAGCAGGCTGCTAGCAATTGACCAGTTGGCACCAGTCCAAGAATCTGATGTTCTAACATAACTAGTCCAAGGCGTTACCGGAAATGGGCCGTCATCATAAGTATCAAAAAGATCATATACAACAGGTTTAGCATCATCAGAACTTCCACAAGCATTAAGCATTAATACAATCATCAAAAACAGAACTAAACAGTTCAATATCTTTTTCATTAAAGCCTCCAAAAACTTAGAATTTTTTACCTAATGGCACCTGTCTGTTATTTTTTTGCTCTATCCCCAGGAAAGCTACTGCCAGCGCTTACCTAAAATAACATTTCCAAACAAATTACTCTTTTTGTAGTATTATGCACATAACTAAAGAGCAAACATTGCCTGACGCAGGTGACCTTAGATGAAAAATGGTAATTTGTAAAATAAAAAATGAACTTGCTAAATATTTTAATTGACTCCAAACTAATTTCCTGATTTTTATATCCTAATATAAAATACTTTTCGGGGGTGCAATTATGTTTGAAAAGAAGCCCTGGCTGAAATTTTACCAGCATGTTCCGCAAACTATTGATTATCCTCGTGTAACCATGTACGAAGCCGTCCGGCAATCGGCTGATCGCTGCCTTGATTCCATCGCCTATGATTTTCTCGATTACACATCCACTTATCGTCAATTTATTAATGAGATCGATAAGTGCGCCAACTCGCTTGCCGCAATCGGCCTGAAAAAGGGAGAAAGGATCACCATTTCCATGCCGACATCTCCTCAGGGAATCATTTGCTTCTATGCCGCAAACAAACTCGGCGCAGTCTCCAGCATGATTCATCCTCTTTCCACAACCAAAGAGATTGAATTTTACCTCAATGTTGCCAAAAGCCGTTTTGTTTTAACTCTGGACGCTTTTTACAGCAAATTCAAGGAACTCAAAGAAACAACACCTCTGGAAACACTCATCCTGACAAAGATTCCCGATTATCTGGGAATTATCAAAAGCATCGGATTTAATCTGACCAAAGGCAGGCTTATTCCAAAAGTTCCACCGGATCCGATGGTCAAATGGTGGAAAGACCTGATGAACGGTAATTATCCCTATGCCCCGCAAGCAAAGATGGATACTGATGAACTGGCTGTAATCCTATACAGCGGCGGCACAACCGGCGTACCCAAAGGGATCATGCTCTCCAATAGAAATTTCATCAGCGAGGGCAAGCAGGTGTCGGAATGGGGAAAGCTCTCTGATGCTGATTCCATTTTGGCCATTCTCCCCATATTCCATGGTTTCGGTTTAGGCGTCTGTGTTAATGCCTGTTTCATGGGCGGCGGCAAAAGCATCCTCGTGCCGCAATTTACGCCGGAGATAGTTGCCCAAATTATCAGTTCCAAAAAACCATCATTTGTCATTGGCGTCCCTACCCTTTTCGATGCCCTCAGCCGCCATCCCAAGATGCAAAAAACCAATCTCAGCTGTCTTAGAGCAACTTTCAGCGGCGCGGATTCGCTGCCCCGGATAGTCAAGGAACGTTTTGAAGAAATGGTAAAAAAGCAGGGAGGAAACGTGCAACTGCTGGAAGGCTACGGCCTGACTGAAGCTGTGACGGCAATTATGGCTATGCCCATAGGCCATTACCGGGAAGGCAGCATTGGAGTTCCTTTTCCGGATATGCTGGCAAAAATCGTCGGGCTTGGCACGACGGAAGAAGTTACCTGCGGCGAAGAAGGAGAAATATGCGTCAGCGGCCCGGCGGTAATGATGGGTTATCTGGAACATCCCGAAGAAACCGCCAATACACTAAAAAGACATGCCGATGGTAAAATATGGCTACATACCGGCGACGTGGGCAGCATGGATGAAGACGGTTTCTTTTATTTTAAACTGCGGCAAAAAAGAATGATCAAATCTTCCGGTATGAATGTCTATCCCGCGCAGGTCGAAGATATTCTCTACCGGCATCATGAAGTGCAGGAAGCCTGCATCATCGGAGTCCCCGATCAGGCTCAGGTTCAGGTAGTCAAAGGTATTGTCGTTTTGAAAAATCCGGCAAAAGCAGGCCCCGAGATGGAAAAAATATTAATCGATTACTGCCGCGAACAGCTGATCAAATGGAGCTGCCCGAGAGAGATAGAATTTCGGGAAAATCTTCCCAAAACTCTAGTCGGGAAAATTGCCTTTAACAAACTGGAAGAAGAAGAAATTGCCAAATTGAAGGCCGCCGGAAAGTATAGTGGAAATTAAAAACAAACACTCCTCGCGTTTCAAATAAGGAACGGGATGATAATCAAGCGTTGATAAGGATATATAAATGGAAAAATTTACGGAATTTAAAAACATCGTCACTGACCCCTATACCTATTGCCGCAAATATAAGGAAGAAACAGGCAATAAAATTGTTGGGTTTACCTGTTCTTACACTCCGGAAGAAATTATCTACGCCGCAGGCGCGCTTCCTTTCCGGCTTTTCGGCACAGATGAAGGTATTCATCGTGCTGATATGCATCTGCAATCATACTGTTGCTCTCTGGTTCGGGGCATTCTGGAAGAAGGTCTCTCCGGACGTTTGGATTTTATTAACGGTGTCGTTTTCCCGCACACATGCGATTCCATCCAGCGGCTCTCTGATATCTGGCGGCTAAATGTAACTCCCAAGTTTCACATTGATCTTGTTTTGCCGGTAAAGCTCAATACCACCAGCGCGAGGCAATACCTAATTGATGTTATGGAAAAATTTAAAAAAGATTTGGAAAGCGCTTTGGGTGTAAAAATCACCGACGCAGCGCTTTCTGATGCCATAAAGCTTTATAATCAGATCCGGAAGCTAATGATGAAACTCTATACTCTCCGTGCACAAAAACCGGAAACCCTGAAAGGTCGGGATCTCCACAGCATCATCAAAGCGGCCATGATTATGGACCGGCAACTTCTTTTGAAGACACTCTCAGACATTGTCGAACAAACACAAAAAGCACCAGCCAGTAAGATGAAACCGGAAACTAAAAAACTTTTACTTACCGGAGGTATTTGCAGCCATCCGGATATATACGATATTATCGAGAATGCCGGCGGTGTTGTCGTCTGGGATGACCTATGCACGGGATCGAGATACTTTGAAGGTATCCTGGATGAAAAAGCTCCCCCGCTTGAGGCCATCGCACAAAGGTATCTTGATCGGGACATCTGCCCGGCAAAACACGCGGGGCTTACAGACCGAGGCGAGAGCCTTGTTCAGATGGTTCGACAGCATCAGGCCGACGGGGTTGTTTTTATGTTGCTTAAGTTTTGTGATCCCCATGCCTTTGATTACCCTTATATTAAAGAAATGCTGGAACGTGAAAATATTCCCTGCATGCTGTTAGATATGGAAGAACAACTTCCGGCAGGTGGGCAATTGCAGACACGTTTCGAAACATTCATTCAAATACTATAATTACATACGTATGTAACAGAAAAGGATACAAAATCATGGGTATGAACCACAAAGCAAGCGTTAGAAACAATTTAATGCAGCAAGCTGCGGAATATCATACCCTACGCTTTGCGGGATTGTTCAACTTACCAATTCCGCTGCGCTTCGCCCGGCATTCGCCGGATTTCACTTTCGGAATTGGAGTTTAACAATGAAAAAACAAATATCGGATTTACTAAAAATCATCGGAATCTTTTTATTTGGCAAATTCAAAAAATTTACGATGCGTTTTAAAAAATCAAAAACAATGAAAGACATTATGCTGGTTTATTACTCTGAGGCCAAATCGGCTAGGCTGACCCGTAAAAAAGTGGCTTGGATCACCAGTGGCGGCCCTGTCGAACCTCTGATCGCGATGGATGTTATCCCTGTCTATCCGGAAAATCACGGCGCCATGATCGGAGCTTCCAAAATGGGAACAGGACTTTGCGAAACAGCTGAGAACATGGGATATTCAAGCGATTTATGTTCTTACGCGAGAGCCGATATAGCCTGTGCCACAGTCAACGGAGGCCCCATCGGCGGTTTGCCCAAACCCGACATGCTGGTGTGCTGCAACAACATCTGCGGCACAGTACTCAAATGGTATGAAGTTCAGGCGCGTTATTTCAACGTACCTCTTTTTGTACTCGACACGCCCTTTTGTCATACAGGCTATTCAGAGGAGACAGCGCGTTATGTCCGCTCTCAGATCAATGAATACATCTCTTTTATTGAAAGAGCCTGTGGACGAAAATTTGACTATGAACGAGTGAAAAAAGTTGGACATCTTTCTTTACAGGGACAGCAATTATGGCAGAAGGTTCTGGATACGGCAGCCCACAAGCCTGCGCCCCTAAGTGCCTTCGATGCCTTTTATCATCTTGCCCTTATCGTCACGCTGCGGGGCACTCCCGAAGTTATTGATTACTACACCGCGCTTGTGGCCAAAATGAAAGACCGCATCGCCCGCGGCATCAGCGCCGTTCCCAATGAAAAATACCGCCTGCTCTGGGACAACCTTCCCATCTGGCACCGCACCCGCTGGTTATATGATAAATTCGCCTCACACGATGCCTGCCTGGTGGCCGACACTTATACATCCGCCTGGTGCGGCACGATGAAATATATTGACGAAAATAATTTTATTGATTCCATGGCCGAAGCCTACACTCGAATTTATCTGAATATCGGTGTTGATGAAATGGCCAAAATGGTTATCGCCATGATCGATAAATACGATGTGGATGGATTTGTCCTGCATTCCAACCGCAGTTGCAAGCCTTATTCCTTTGGCCAGATGGACATTCAGCGAATTGTCGAGAAGGAAAGAGGAATCCCCTGCCTGATGATCGAAGCCGATATGGTGGATGAAAGGACCTTTTCAGAAAGCCAGATTTCGACGCGAATCGACGCATTTATGGAAATTATTAAAGAACGAAAAAAACATAGTTCATCGATTTCAATGGCTAAAGAATGATTACAGCAGGTATTGACATAGGTTCTATTACCGCCAAGGCGGCGATTGTGGACGGCGGCAAAATTATAGCCACAAAAATAATTTTTACCGGTTACAACGCGGAACTTGCAGGCCAAAAGGTTTATGACGAAGTTCTGATTGAAGCTGGTCTTGGTAAAACTGCCATAGATAAAATTGTATCCACCGGGTACGGTCGTAATGCTGTCGGGTTTGCCGATAAATCATTTACGGAAATAATGGCTCATGCAGCGGGGGCTTATTTTCTGAATCCGCTCATTCACTCCATAATCGATATCGGCGGGCAGGACAGCAAAGCCATTCTCCTCGACGATAAAGGAAAAGTGAAAAACTTTGTCATGAACGATAAATGCGCTGCCGGAACCGGGCGTTTTCTGGAAGTTATGGCGCGGGCACTGGAAGTAAACCTTGATGATTTTGGAACAATGTCACAAAAATCAGCATCCCCGTCAAAAATTAGCTCTCTGTGTACTGTGTTTGCGGAATCGGAAGTCATATCGCTCATCGCCAGGGGAGAGAAAAGGCAGGATATCATTGCCGGTATCCATGAATCCATCGCCGCAAGGGTTTCATCGATGCTGGCACGCATTGGAGTGCAAAAACCTGCCATGATCACCGGCGGTGTGGCAAGAAACAGTGGTGTTGTTCTTGCTCTTTCCAAAAAACTGGACATGGAAATGGAAGTTTCTCCCTATGCTCAAGTTAATGGGGCAATAGGCGCCGCAATTCTTGCTGCCGCCCTGTAATACCAATTATAAACCAATCATCCACAATCATCTTTATGAACAATTACGAATGCTTAGCGATGGACGGAAATATTCGTTAGGACAAATTGATCTAATCTGCTAGGATGTATTTAAAGTTGATCAGATATAAATAATGTTACCCAAATTTAGAAGGAGATTACCGTGTCCGCAATCGGCGAAAATATTGATGCTTATTGTTTGAAATGCAAGTTAGTTCTTGCCCATGTTATCATGTTTAAGGCTGGTAGTGCTGTAAGCAAGGTTAAATGTAACACCTGCGGCGCGGAACATAAATACCGCCCCGAAAAACCGGCAACGAAGAAAACTGCCGTAAGCAGACCACCTACCCTGAAAGAATCAATCGCAAAAAGAGCCGCTGCCGCCAGGGTAGAGGCTAATAACGCACCTATGCAGTGGGACCTTCGAAACCGCAGTATGGATCGCGCCTCAGCTGTTAAGGATTACTCTATCCATAGCCAATACAGGGCTAAAGATGTAGTCAATCATCACGTTTTCGGTCTTGGTTTTGTAGAACGCATCGTTTCCGACAAGAGCATGGATGTGTTATTTAGTGACTCTGTAAAACTGATGGCAATGAATATCTCATCTTGACCTATATCCCCAGCCATTTGACCAGATTATACGCCGCCATCCCACCCAGATAGGAAACAATCAGCGTCATGACGACGGTGGAATAAAACCATTTGTTGCTGTTCATCTCTTTGCGCAGTACCGCGACTGTCGCGGCACAGGGAACAAAGAGCATCATGACAACAAGAAAAGCTGCGGCTGATTCATGGTCCATAACTGTTGGAAGTGTTTGGGTAAGCCCTGCTCTCCCCACCGAATAAAGAACACCCAGTGTTGCCACTACATTTTCTTTAGCTACAAGTCCGGTTAAAAGCGCGGTTATCATCTTCCAATCCAGCCCCAATGGCACACCCAATGGTTGAAGCACTCGGCCTATTGATGCAAGCCAGCTTTCTTCCACATTACCATTGGGTAAATAAGATAAAAACCACACAAGGAGCGAAACGCCCAGAATTACAGTTCCCGCTTTACGGACAAATGATACTGTCTGTGACCAGACAACCATCATTAATGTCTTCGGGTCGGGACGATGATAAATCGGCAGCTCCATAATGAAAGGCGCGTCCTGTTTCCAGAGTGTTTTATTCACAAACGCTCCGGCTACTCCCAGTACGACTATGTTTAGCGTCAATATGCTCCATGATAGATAAACAGCGTTTTTCCCGAAAATGGCGGCGGAAACTAGTGTCAATACGGCAAGTCTCGCGGTACAGGGGACAAACGGAATCAAAAGTAGTGTAATCATCCGTGCCTTGCGCGTCTCGATTATCCGCGCGCCTAGAACGGCAGGCACATTGCAGCCAAAACCAAGACACATGGGAATAAAGCTTTTACCATGTAGACCGACCAGATGCATGATCCTGTCCATAACAAAAGCGGCGCGCGCCATGTAGCCGATATCTTCCAAGACAGCCATTATGGAAAAAAAGATCAGCAATACCGGTAGAAAAGTCAGCACCGATCCAGCTCCACCTATGACACCATTGAGCATCATTCCCCTGAGCCAGGGCGGCCAGCCTGTTGTAAATGGTTCACAAAATTTAATAAACTGCGAAATCAGATCAGCAAGCCATGTTTGCAGCGGAACTCCTACGGCGTAAGTAAGGAAGAATACGAAAGCCATAACAGCGAGCAAAACAGGAATCCCGAATATGGGACGTGTAAGAACATGATCAATTCTATCAGTCAGCACAACTTCTCCCATTTTAAATCGGGAGATGGCCGCACGAGTCATTTTTTCGATCCAGTCGTATCGACCATTGACAACGGCATGCAGAGCATCTTCATGTTTAAGGAGTAAACCCAGTATTTCGCTCCACACGCTTGCAGGCGCCAGGGCCTCGACCATTGCTGACACTTCGGGATCGCCTTCCATCAATTTTATGGCCACCCACTCCGGTGTGTACGGTGCTGAAATGTGCGACCGGATTTTCCCCAGGATATCCTGATAAATTTGCAGATGATCTTCAGATACGGCAGGTAACTGGGGAGAATATTTAACATCGCAGGTGGCCTGCGCGGTGATCTCTGCAACAAGTTCTTTAATGCCGCTGTTGCGTTTAGCAACCATGGGAATGACCGGAATTCCCAGTGCTTCCTGCAGGGCGTTGGTATCGATCTGGATGCCTTGATTAGAAGCCACATCCAGCATGTTTATGGCAACAATTACCGGACGGTTGAGCAAAAGGACTTCTGATAAAAGATAAAGGCTTCGCTCCAGTGCCGCTGCATTGAGTACCAGCACAACCAGATCTGGTTTTTCCTGAATAATAAAATCACGGGTAACCCTTTCTTCTTCGGAAAATGCCGTCAGGCTGTAAGTCCCGGGCAGATCGACAATCCGGATTAATACATCATCGGCACGATGCACGCCTTCTTTCTTTTCCACGGTTTTCCCCGGCCAGTTACCGACATGCTGGGATAAACCCGTAAGTATATTGAAGACAGTAGACTTGCCGACGTTAGGCTGTCCGACAAGCGCAACAAATATTTCTTTGTCAACGGGAGGCAGGCAGACCTCTTCGGCAGTTTTATAAACCATTATTTTTGCAGCTTCACCCTGGCCCAGTGCGATGCGGGTATCGGCCACCTGAATTACGATCAGGCCGCCGCTGACCTGGGCAATGCGGAATTTAGCATTTGTGACAATACCCATGCCGGCCAGGCGACTCATCAGAGCTCCGCCGCCTTCAATCGAAGAAATTATTCCCTGATCGCCTTCATGCAGATCAGTTATTGCCATCGGGTTGTTCATTGTTTTTTAGCCATCCAAATTTATCGCTTAAGGCTAATGCGATATTTTTTCAAGAGCAATTCCGGACCGTATGAACCTTTTGTCCGGCGCAAATTTTTATTGCCCATATCTTCTTCAAGATTGAGATACTTGTACTGAGATTGCAATTTCTTGGCTGTGTCATTAAACATAAATTCATAAATGCCATGATACTTCTTCGAGGCCTTGGCAAAATGCAGGCAAAAAGTATCCGTATTGAGCGCCTCACCAATGATAAAGCCTGCCGGCTCATTTTCAATGTAATATATTGTTCCCCAGAGAGCAAGCGCAGAATTTTTTTGTATTGCTTCGCTGCACTGCTCAAAATCGGTTTTATCCGGCGTCAATCCGGAATCGTCCTGCCACTCTTGTAAAACGCTCATGGCGGCAGGAATGTTATTGAGAGAAACAGGTTCGTCACTATGTCTATATGAAGATAAAAACTGATTTAAGTGATTGCGGTGACGTAAATATTGTTTCCCCTTAAATGCGGCCATATTTTCTGTAAGATAAATATAGTCCGATTCTCTCTCATCGCTGGTAATATCAAATTTATCGGCAGGGAAAATAAAAAGCCATTCCTGAGGAATGGGAAAGAAAATGCTTTCTCCGTCCAAAAGATCATTAAATGTCTGCAGATCGCAACTGCGCAGATCATTCAATGGCATGATGCAACGCTGCTCCTCTTTATTAGTGCTGGAGACAAATAAGCCGCAATCCGTAGTCAAAAATTCATAATGAACTATTTTGCGAAACAGATAAACATTGGGGAATGTGTAGTCGGAAATGGGCAGGTTCAAATTCCGGAAGCTCTCCGTCAGTAGTTCGCGATGCTGAAAATCAATTGTTTCTAGTTTCATCATAAAGCAAATTTTCCTGAATCCTTTCTTGGAAAGAAGCTCAAAGAGTAAATTTGGAGTTGTTATCCTTGAGCCAGCGTCTTTGCAATTTATATTGAGGCATGGCTGATTCCACCAAATGCCAGAAACCCGCCGAGTGGTTTTTTTCTTGAATGTGCATCAGTTCATGCACAACAACGTAATCAATAACCTCCGGCTTCGCCATCATCAACTTGAAACTGAAAGCCAGATTGTTGTCTTCCGAACATGACCCCCAGCGGCCCTCTGCTGATGTTATTCTCAGGTTCCCCGGCTGTAGTTTAAGCATTCGACTGTAAAAATCAACACGCTCACTTATATATTTGTGCGCTTTTTTCTTATACCATAAGACAAAGTAGTGTTTTCTTAAACCTTTATCTTCCTGCGCATTAAGATAAAAATTATTATTCCAGAGAACAACTCCTTGATTTTCCAGAGGCTCAAAAAACACTTCCAGTGGATAAGATTCCCCCAAATAAAAAAAATATTCACCCGTGATATATTCTTTTGCTTTATTTTTAATCACACGTTCTTTGTGCTTTTGTATCGCTTTGGAAATCCAGTTTTGTTTTTCCTGCACAAAACGATTTATTTCACTAATCGGGGTAAAGTGGGGCGCGGCAACGACTAATTCCGATTTATCGCCGATTTGCAGAGAAATTGTTTTTCTTCTTTTTCTGCTTTTCTTTAAGGTATAGGAAATATTCTCGTAATATTGCATTGTGCTGATGATTATAGAGAGGTTCGGAAATCGAGTCAAGTAAAGTATTAAAGTTAGCTTCACATCGAAGACGGAATGTGGTATTAAATTAGAAGGAGTTTTAATAAATGACTACAAACAACATACGCCCTTGGGGATATTTTGAAGTCTTGTCCGATGCTCCCGATCATAAAGTAAAAAGAATCGTCGTTGAACCCGGTGGCATTTTAAGTTTGCAACGCCACAAACTACGCTCAGAGCACTGGTTTGTCGTGTCGGGTAAAGGAATCGTATCTGTTGACGGCAAAGATTATCCTATAAAAACCGGCAGCGCGGTTGATATTCCCACAACAAAAACTCATCGCCTGGAAAATTCATCGAGTGAAAATTTAGTTATTATTGAAGTGCAGACAGGTAAATATTTCGGTGAGGATGATATAGAAAGGCTGGAAGATAAATACGGTCGGGTATGATACCATTCCTCTTTCTGCGGCTAACTTTGTTGGCTTCGTCGTCGGCGTCCTCAACATATATTAATATACGCCTCCGGTACCTCCTCCTTGCCGCCTCGTTATCCTTTGAAATAGAAATGGTATTGCAACCGCTTCTAAAGGAACAAATTAAGCCATTCCAATATTCTAGAAATGAGAATAGGTGAAAATATGGATAAAAGGTATCAAGTGTTTGTCAGTTCGACATATGAAGACTTAATTGAAGAGCGACTTGAGGTTATGAAGGCTCTTCTCGAATTGGACTGCATTCCTTGTGGAATGGAATATTTTCCTGCTGCAAATGAAGACCAGTGGACATTCATAAAAAAACTTATTGATGTTTGTGATTACTACGTTGTTATCATCAGTGGTAAATATGGGTCAGAGGATGCTGAGGGGAAAAGCTATACTCGAAAAGAATATGAGTATGCATTATCTAAAGAAATACCTACGATTGGATTCATTCGGCACGATTTAAATTCATTACCTCAGGGGAAAAAAGAACAGGAACCTAAGAATATAAAAAAATTAGATGAATTTATTGCATTAGTAAGAAGTAAAATGTGTAAGGAATGGAACAATTCTTACGAACTGGGAGCGGTTGTAAGCAGAAGCCTAACTCAACTAATTAAAAGCAACCCAAGAATAGGCTGGATAAGAGCAAATAGAGCTTCTAACGAAGATACTCTTAATGAAATAAATATATTAAGGAAAGAAAAAGAAAAACTAGTGGCTTTATTGCAAAATTATGAAGGCAAAACAAAATACGAGATTAAAGATTTAGCATCGCTCGATGAAGCATATAAGGTAACGGGAACATATTATACCAAACGAGACAGTGTTGAACGTGAATGGTCTAAAAATCCATCTTGGAGAACTATTTTCGAAATTATTGCCCCATCTATGCTAAAGCAAAGAATTCATGAAGATACTGTTGGTAATTTGTTGAAGGATTCACTCTTCGTCAAGACTGCAACTGACGTTAGGTCATCTTACCTAGATGATCAAATATTACAAACTATTAAAGTTCAACTCATTGCATTAGGGCTTATAAAGATTGAACATTTACAGACGACAGCAGGGGACATGGCAATGTATTGGTCACTTACTCCAAGAGGAGAAGCCTTAACGTTTGAAATAAGAACTATAAAAGCAAAACAACCTGCGCATACATGATAGGTTGGTTTTTTGCAAAATAATTGGAATGATTTTATCGCATAGTTATCGGCTTTCATCAGTGGAAATTAGATTGTCACAGCATCCGAGGGATATCTCGCAATGACATTGAAACAATCTCTGCGTCACTTAATTGTTCTTCCCACAACAATATCTTTCTGTCTTTGTTTCTTCGAAGTATTCTTTTCTACAAAAATCTTTCTGCCGGTTACGGGATCGATTCCGGTATAATACATCAAACTCGAATAAGTGGAAGGCAATGGGGTGAAAATCTGCATCTGCTGCGGATTGGTTTTTAGTTCTCTTGTGGCAAAGGATTTAAGCTCGCGCATATCTTCTTCTGTGCATCCCGGATGGGCGGCGATAAAGTAATAAGTAAGAAATTGCTTCTGCCCTGATGACTTGTTGAACTTTTCAAAAATCTGTTTGAAGCTTATCAGAGACTTGGCCTGCGGCTTACCCATCAGCTTCAGAACACCCTCAGATGCATGTTCCGGTGCTACCTTCAACTGGCCGGAGATATGATGTTTGACCAGTTCCTGCATATAGCCTACGCAGTTTTTCTTATCGCTCAAAAGCAAGTCATATCGAATACCGGAAGCCACAAATACTTTCTTCACACCTTTGATCTCGCGCAGACGTTTGAGCAAATTAATCTGTCGGTTGTGATCAGGCTTCAGTGATGAACATATCTGCGGATAAAGGCAGTGCTTATCCTGACAGGCTCCCTGAGTCTGCTTACGACTACAATCAATGCCGTACATATTGGCTGTAGAGCCGCCAGCATCCAGAATGTAACCTTTAAAATTGGGCAGTCCGGTAATCTTTTGTGCCTCATCAACAATTGATTTTTCGCTGCGGCTGACTATTGTTCTGCCTTCATGCAGACCAATCGAGCAAAAATTGCATTCACCAAAGCAGCCGCGATGAGTAGTTAGCGAAAATCTAATTGTATCCATTGCCCGTACCTTGCCCTGGGCTTGATAATAGGGATGAACATCGCGCGTGAAGTTAAGTGCGTATATCTTATCTATTTCAGACTCGGTAAGTGAAGGTTGGGGCGGATTTTGCACAAGGTAGCGTTTGCCATGCTGCTGAAATAAGCCTTTGGCAGTTAAGGGATCATTATTGCGATAAAACATATCGAACATTTTCATGAATGATTTTTTATCGGTCACAACTTCCTCGTAAGCTGGTAACTCAAAGTACTCAGGCTTTGGCGCAGACGAAATATAGCAAATGCCGCGAATATCTTTTGTATCCTGCCCATCTTTTATTTTTCGCGCCAGTTCCACAATTATTTTTTCGGCCATGCCATAAACAAGAATGTCAGCTTTGGCGTCAAAGAGAATCGAACGGCGGACGGAATCCGACCAGAAATCATAATGGGCAACACGGCGAAGACTTGCCTCTACTCCACCCAGCACCAGCGGCTTAGTACTTTTAAAATGTTGCCTAATGAGATTGGCATAGGCAATCACGGCGCGATCAGGGCGGCGGTTATTTTTCCCGCCCGCGGTTAAATCATCAGTCAGCCTCTTTTTCTTTATGGCCGTATAGTTGGCAACCAGAGAATCCATACAGCCACCGGTTATTCCCCAGAACAGCCCAGGTTCTCCCAAACGGCAGATATCAACATCGCTGGAAATATCAGGTTGGGCGATGATCCCCACTCGAAATCCGGCATTGGTAAGAACATTGCCAATTACGGCAACACCGATAAACGGGCTGTCAATGTATGCATCTCCGGTGACGAGAATAACGTCGAGCTTGTCCCACTTTAATTTTTTTAATTCCGCGCCGGTTGTAGGAAGAAACATGTTTTTTGACCATGTGGCCTAAATTGATAATATATTTGTCAAGGAAAATCGCCGAAAGTTTAAATTATATTGATTAGTTTTAATCCTAACATAATTGCCGTCAAAAGCAGCACCAAAGAAATACGTCCCAGTAAGCGGTGTGTTGTTCTCACAACTAATTTGTTCTTAGCTTTAAATTGATAAAATCCCAGAGATAATGTGAAGACTGCAAGAACAAATGCTGCTGAGCCGATAATCTGGTGAAGTCCATCGATGTGCTTACCACCTGTTTCAGAAACATAGAAGACCGCCATGATAATGCCGGCTGAGATTCCCAAAAGACTAAAGATGTTGAAAGATTTATGAATTTTAAGCCAGCTATTTTTCTGGCGAAAGAAAATTGCGGCTCCGACTCCAATAACAATTCCCAATGTTACAATTACCATCAATAGAATGTGCAGGAAAAAAATCATACGTTAGAAACTCCTACTGAATAGATCTTGCGACTGAGAAACCGTAAAGATTAAAGCTTAAATTCCATGGACTGCCCGACGGCAAAGCACTCCATTTTTTTGCCGCGCTTTTTGATTACCTTGTGGCAATCTTTCACAATCGCGTCAATTCCGGCATCGAGTCTTTCCTGATTGTGATGAAATAATCCTAATTTTTTTACCCCGGCATCCAGTGCCAGATTCAGGGCATCTATATAAACAGAATGTCCCCAACTGCGTGTTTTTTTATATTCTTCTTCATTATATTCAGCATCATGGATGAGCAAGTCCGCGCCCTTAGAAAAATTCAGATAATCCTGAAAATCAAGCCCTCCTTCATGCTTGTAACCCAACTCGTTATCGGTGAGAAAAACAAAACATTTACCGTCTTCTTCAAACTTGTAACCAATACCCTGGTTAGGGTGACTAATAGCGATCGGTGTGATACTCATCGAACCAAGGGCATAGGATTCAACACGTGTATCCTGATACGATATATTGGCGTGGATGGTATCGAAATTTACCGGGAAATTAGGTGGCGCCATAACGCGCGAGAGCATTTCTTTTATCGAAGACTGGGCAAACGGAAAGCCACAGATGTTTAAATTGGTTTTTCTTGAATAAATTGGTTTAAAAAAGGGGAAGCCCATAATGTGATCCCAATGGGCATGCGTTAATAAAAGAGTAAAATCATGACGTCCCTCGGCAATCAGGGAATTACCAGCCTCACGGATACCGGAACCGGCATCAACAATCAATATTCTGTCATCATTTGTCCTGATCTCGAGACAAGTGGTGTTCCCGCCGTAACGCAAATATTGTTTGCCCGAAACAGGTATAGAGCCTCTGGAGCCCCAGCAGCGTATAATCATTTTCCACCTTGGTAAACATTCTAATATAGAACAAAGTTTTAATCAAGCATGATATAATGCGATATATTAATAAAATATAATCAAAAATATTGTTTGAAGCCTTGCTATTTGGGATAAAAGTCCTTAGCTTAATCTTAAATTTCATATTAAGGAGGTTTAGCGCATGGCAAGCATAAAAATAAAAGGGATGAGTTGCGAACATTGTGTTATGGCTGTTACCAAAGCACTTGGCGCGCTTGATGGCGTCAAAGATGTTAAAGTTGATTTAAAGACAGGAATAGCAACCTATGAGGAAGTAAACACGGTTGATCCGAAGAAAGTTGATGCGGCAATTACAAAGGCGGGGTTCAAAGTTGGCAAATAAAGCGGCATTGAGATCAGTTCAGGCAAAAACCACAATTTCTGTGGGAGGTATGACTTGCGCAGCCTGTGTCCGACGCGTTGAAAACGCGCTGAAAGAAGTGCCAGGCGTTATGGATGCCAACGTTAATCTGGCTACCGCCCGTGCCACAGTTATTCATGAAGAAAAATGGGAAGGCATAAAATTACTGGAGAAAGTTATCACCGAACAAGGTTATGACTTCCTAGGTGAACTGAAAGAAGCTCTTCCCGATCCGATCGAAGCAGCCAGGGACAAGGAATTAACAGAGCTGAAGTTAAAGGTGACCTGTGGCACGGTTTTAAACATTACTATCTTCTTTGGTTCCATGCAGCATTGGTTTAGCTTTCTGCAAGGCATTCCCCATCAAATCATGCTCTATGCCATGTTTATCCTAACTGCTCCCGCTGTTTTTTGGGTGGGTAGCCGTTTTTTTGTGGGCGCGATCAAAGCCGCTCTGCAAAAAACATCCGACATGAACACTCTTGTTGCCGTGGGCGCTCTTGCCGCGTATCTTTACTCAACCGCAGCAACTTTCTTCCCTCATGTTTTTATGACCGCCGGTGTTATGCCTCATGTTTACTACGACGGAGCGGCAATGATTGTCACCCTCATTCTGGTGGGCAGACTACTGGAAGCCAAAGCTAAAGGTAAAACTTCCACAGCCATAAAGAAACTGATTGGACTTAAACCTAAAACGGCTCATCTAGTCAGAAAAGATGAAGAATTGGAAGTAGCCGTTGAAGAAGTACAGATTGGCGATACATTACTTGTCAAACCCGGTGAAAGAATTCCCGTTGACGGAATCATCTTGACGGGGGAGTCTTCGATTGACGAATCAATGTTAACAGGCGAGAGCATGCCAGTTAACAAAGAAATAGGACAAAAGGTATTTGCCGCTACCATTAACAAAACAGGCAGCTTTACTTTTCGGGCAACAGGCGTGGGTGCTGAAACCGCCTTGGCGCAAATTATCCGCCTGGTCGAAGACGCACAAGGTTCTAAAGCGCCCATTCAGCGACTGGCGGATAAGGTCGCTTCTGTTTTTGTTCCCGCAGTTTTTGTCATTGCTTTTGTTACATTTGCCATCTGGTATTTTCTGCCCGCTCAAAGCAATTTCAGCCGCGCTTTGATCAACTTTGTTTCCGTACTGGTAATAGCCTGTCCCTGCGCTTTAGGGTTGGCAACACCCACAGCAATTATGGTGGGCACTGGTCTGGGAGCGCAAAGTGGAATCTTAATTAAGGGTGGAGAAGCTCTGGAAAAAATACACAAACTTTCGGTTATCGTCTTTGACAAAACAGGAACTTTGACGCGCGGTGAACCGGTAGTTACCGATATTTTAACTGCCACAGGATTCGATGAACAACAGGTGTTGGCATATGCGGCGGCACTGGAGAAGACTTCGGAACATCCGCTGGCACAGGCAATTATTAAGCATGCGCGAAACGAAAAAGTTTCTGTAGCGGCAGCTTCTAAATTCAGCGCTTTATCCGGGATGGGCGCTAAAGCGTATATTAATGGCAAAACATGTCTTATCGGCAATCGTCTGCTAATGCAAAATGAAGGCGTTCCGATTTTCGCTTTAGATGAGCAGGCATCCGTGCTTGCGCACAACGGGAAAACCGTTGTCTATGTTGCTTTGGAGAAGACAGTTATCGGGCTTATCGCTCTGGCGGATGTGCCAAAAAAATCGGCAAAATCGGCAGTTGAAAGCTTAAAGCGCAGGAATTTGAAAGTAATAATGGTCACCGGTGATAATGCCGGTACGGCTGAAGCTATTGCCTCTCAGTTGGGCATTGATCAGGTCCTGGCGGATGTTCTTCCGGGGAACAAGGCTGATGAAATAAGAAAACTGCAAAAGGAGGGTGAAGTTGTAGCCATGGTTGGCGACGGAATCAACGACGCGCCGGCACTTGCAGCAGCGGATGTCGGCATTTCCATTGGCGCCGGCACTGATGTGGCAATTGAAGCCAGTGATATAACATTAATGCGCGATGATTTGCTGGGAGTGCCTGAAGCAATAAGCCTTTCAGAAGCCACAATGAAAGTCATCAAGCAGAATCTTTTTTGGGCTTTCTTCTATAATGTGGCAGGCATTCCCATTGCCGCGGGAGCTTTGTATCCTTTCTTCGGAATACTGCTTAACCCAGAATTTGCCGCAGCCGCCATGGCTTTGAGCTCAGTCTCAGTTGTGAGTAACTCTCTGCGACTGAACAAAGTATGGAAGATCAAACGGGCTAGAGGCTCAAGCATCCGCCCGGCAAATGAGGCCGTATCATAATGCCTTTGCGGTGAGTCAAAGCCTCACTTGACTCTCGTTTGCAAACACCAACTTGGGAACAAGAAAGAATATCCAGATAGTGTGTTGAAACTATTTAACCAAAAATTTATTAAGGGTTTCTCTTTTCTTCAGCTATGTTACCCCCGGATCAGTAACGTATGTCTTATCGCAGTCGGGATGGTTTGCCGATATTAATAAACTATATACTGTACCTTTAACATCGATTAAAACCCTGTCTGTTTTTTGGAAACCATACTCTTTTAGATCATCGGCGTTATTAATGTTTCCTTTGGGTTGATCCAAAAAGAAAGCCTGAGATGCTGTATAGGCATTTTTCATATCCGCTTTAGCTGCAGCACATGCCCCCCTGGTCCTATATGTAACGAAATTTGGAATCGCAATCGCCGCAAGAATACCGATAACAAATATCATCAAAATTGGTACTACTATTACGACAGCGTTGTTTACACCGCCCTGATGAGCAATGTTCACGGCTCTTTGTATTTCAGAGGAAGAGGGTGCCAGTTTAATTTCCAGAAGCTTTTCCCTGGCATGTTTGTAATAGATGTAGTTACCCGTAATGCCACAAACTATCATAGCAATTAAATTGACATAGGGAATAATCGAAACGACAAAAACGAGCAATGCCCAAAGGTAAAGCTTCCTATATAACATCCAGAAAAAAGGCACAAAAAAAGCCGGCCAATGCCATTGGCCGAAAAACTATCAGTTCCGCCACTGCTAAATTTCTTAAATTTTGCCAGATATTTATCTGCATTACTTCCAATAAAATTACTCCAGTCTTGCTCTGTTATTGCTGAAGAGACAGGGGCACTTTGCATATCACTCTGTATATTTGATAATTTATCACCACACTTCGGGCAAAAGGAACTGCCAGCTGCTACTTCTTTGCCACACTTTGTGCAATAAGACATAATTACCTCCCTTTGTTGTTTTAAGCGACGTTTTGACCGAGAATTTAAAATAGATATGATGAGTATAATAATTCCAAGTGGAATCACGAATACTACCATCACTACGATTAATTCCGGCAATCCAATTCCAAACATATTCTCTCCTTTTCTATCTTTAGCCGCTCGTAAACAGGCTCTGACCTGGTTAAGCCAAGTACAATTTCAGAAGCGTTCATTGAAATTAACACCGCAAAAAGGACAATTTGTCACCAACGTTTTTAGCAACCAAGGGGCCACAAACATCGCAACTGCAAAAGCCAGCCAGGCAACAAAGCCTATGATAAGATTCCTGCGGCTCTTATAAGCAAGCAATTCTCCTATGGTCATATGTCGTCCTGTATTCCTTTATACTCAATTACCACTAATGAATGTTTGAATTCATCAATAAAGAACTAAGCCTGTTCAACAATATGTTTATCCCCGCAAAGTCATTATTTATGGTTTTTTAAGCTAGTTCAAATTTCGATTTATCCGCGCCGCAGACAGGACATGTCCAGGAATCGGGTATATCTTCAAATCTGGTACCGGGGACAATACCGCTGTCGGGATCGCCCTTGACAGGATCATAAACATACCCGCAAACACTGCAAACATAGCGGGGACCGGGTGCAGTCTGCACTGATGCGGCAGTCGGTTCATCTTTTACATAAGTAGGGGCTGTTTTCGGGGATTTGCCACCCTTGACATGCTGATAATAAGCGTAAGTCATAGGCTCTTCATTGCCTATTACATCTCCATCAACAATATTGCCGACAAAGATAGTGTGCGTGCCGCAATCCAATTCTTTTTCCAGTTCCACTTCAATATAGGCAACTGTATTTTCCAAAACTATAGGCACTTTAGTTGTTCCCGTTTTTGTCTTTATGTTTTGCATCTTATTGACGTCGCGACCGCTTTTAAAGCCGAAAAGACCGATAAAGTTCATCGGTGCTGACTGAACCAGAATGGAAACAACAAATTTACGGCTGAGTTTAATTAGCTCATGTGTGAAATTCTCTTTATTAATGCTGATGGCCACACTTCCCGGATTTGATGTAACCTGGAACATGGAGTTGGCAATCTGACCGTTAAATTTTCCATCTTGTCCTGAGGTAACTATATACAGACCATAACTAATTTTATAAAGGGCAGCTCTGTTCATTATTATTCTCCTAATGCAAATTGTTTAGTTACTTGTTGTTATAACGTAATTTTTCCAGCAGCGCCATTAAATTTTAGGGGCTATTTTCGATCAAAATATATTATTGAACAACTCATATAATGCTTCCTTCAGTTTTCCTATTCATAACAGTATTTGTCCTGGATATTTTTCTTTTGACAAAAAATAATTTCTCTTATAACTTATACAAAGTAGCTATCAAATATTATCCCTACTTATCTTTGCATGTGGGATAATTCGACTTGCGCTTCGAACCTATAGTGACCTTTAGGTTATTCACTTCGTTCGTTGTCAGCGAGTCTCATTAAAGGTTTATTTACATTGAAGTAATTTCTGATATTATTCTGCGTTCAAACGAGAGTGGAAAAGCAATTATGAAATATAAAAAATTCTTAGAACGCGACCATTTTAACTTTGAAGAACTTATGGCTTTCGCTTGCGGAACTCTGGTAACCGATCCTCCGGCAGATTTTGACGCCAGACTTCCATCCCCTCCCTTCCTGATGATCGATCGTATTCTATCCATCGAGAGCAAAGGCAACCAGGGGAAAATAATCGCTGAACAGGATATTCGTATGGACGCGTGGTATTTTCAATGCCATTTTTCAAACGATCCGGTACAGCCGGGCTGCCTTTGTGTGGACGCTATCTGGCAGTTGCTTGGATTTTTCTGCATCTGGCGTGGCGCTACAGGTTCGGGACGTGCTCTTGGTTGCTCGGAGGTTTCCTTTAATGGCCAGATTCGCCCTTACAACAAATGCGCTCGTTATGAAGTTGACGTCCGTCGATATTCGCGTCTGAAAGATTCCGGCTCGACGGTAGTAATTGGTGACGGCCGCATTTATATTGATGATGAGTTAATTGCCACCGTCGCGCACGCCAAGACAGGGATTTTCCGGAATATCGCTTATCGTGATTATCCACTGCGGTCACTAAAATCCGTCGGCGGTATCATGGAAAGATAAAATATAATTTTCATTCTTTACGAGAAGGCGACCATATTATGAATAATCATTTTATCATTTTTATTTTGGCCCTGGCGATAACAGCAACTCTCAGTTTTATTTACGCGATGTGGCGCGGCCGCAGGGATGAGCAAAAATTAATCAGTATTATCCACGGTTCCCCTATTCCAACTTTCGTATTATCAAGAGATCATAAAATAATATACTGGAACAGGGCTCTGCAGGCACTGAGTAACATCAGACCGCACGATATCATCGGCACTAATCAGCAATGGCGTGCTTTTTATGCAACACAGCGCCCCTGCCTGGCAGATATAATCCTTGATGAAAAAACCGGTCAAATTGACGAGTTTTACTCCGGAAAGTGGAGCAAATCAAAACTACTGGATGACGCTTATGAAGTGACGAAGTTTTTTCCTGATATGGGCGAAAAGGGAAAATGGTTTCGGATCACTTCAGCAGGACTTAGAGACGCAAGCGGGAATTTATTCGGCGCTATGGAGACACTGGAAGATATTACCGAACAAAAAGTGGCGCAGGATGAGCTTCTCCAGCGAATCAAACTGGAATCATTGGGCACATTCGCCGACGGCGTTGCCAAGGATTTTGACAGCCTCCTCTCCGCGATTCTGCGCAACGTATTTTTAGCAAAAATATCCGCTGTTGATGAGGATAAAATAACTGAGGATGGTCTGGCTGTTGCGGAACAGGCTGGTCTGCAAGCCAAAGAACTGGCACACCGGCTAAGCACCTTTGCTCAGGGTGGTTATCCGGTCCGCAAGCTGGAAAATCTGGAATCTCTTTTAAGAGAAGCTGCGGAAAATGTTTTTAAGGATTGCAATGTCACCTGTAATATCTACGCCGCCGAAGAACTTTGGCCATGTGAAGTTGATGCCGCCCAAATTAAGCAGGTAATAGAAAATGTTTTGCTTAATGCCAAAGAGGCCATGCCCGATGGCGGCATTGTGGATCTTATCGCCGAAAATACAACGACCGGGACAAATATCAGATCACTTGTGGGGCAAGGAAGTTACGTCCGTATCATCATTAAGGACCAGGGAATGGGAATCCCGCGAGAAAATCTTCCCAAAATATTTGATCCCTATTTTACCACCAAAAAGAAGAAAGAACACGGTGGTATGGGGTTGGGACTAGCCATTAGCGACTCCATAATCAAATATCATAAAGGCTTGATTACGGTCGAATCCATTGTTAATTCTGGAACAACCTTTTCCATCTATCTGGCCGCCACACTGAAAAACGACATTTAAGACCTGAATTATCCCTAATCATCTCCGTCTTTCTTCACTGTGCTGAGCAACTCTTCAATTCTCCATAGCCTTTCCTGAAATGTGGCGATTCCTATGGCCGACTCCCTCGGATGAAGCTGTTCGATCTCTGCAAGGCGGGAGCGTAATTGCAGGGCAATTTCTTCTGCCAATCCCAAAAGAAGAGCGCGTTCATATTTAGTCATTGCCTTGCTACCACCATTAACTTGTTTTTTATTGCTTTATTCCCTGTTCATGGCTTGCCTTCCAGGCAACAAAGGCCTTTTTAAGTGATTCTGCGGCAGTTTCAATGCTGACATTTTTTGTATTGATCATCAAATCATAATGTTTGGGATCATTAATATCTTCATTGAAATATTTCCGGATAAAGGCAATTTGATCCGCTTCATACTTGATAACATAAGCCAGTGCATCCTCATGAGATATACTGCGGTCGTGCATCAGTCTATCCACCCGCATTTCCTGGGGCGCTATTATCCTTACTCTAAAAGCATCATCTTTGAGTATAAAACTGCCACCACGGCCAATCAAGATGACGTTGCCAAACTTTGCGTTGGCATGCATTACCAGAGATAAATGGCGCAGATACTCGTTGGGCCAAATATGGCGTGATGCAAAAAAGGAGCTGATCAAACTATCAATGAATGAAATGCTTTTTTCATCCAGCGCTTTGATTACCTTGTCGCTCATGTGCGCACTTTCGGCAACCTTATGAATCAATTCGCTACCAAACACATTCATGTTAAGCTGCGTACCAACAATTCTGGCGATCCAACCTCCGCCTGCGCCGGCCTCACTGGAAAGAGTGATTACATGACCAGGCTGATCTTTTTTGTCCTTTTGCCAGCGCCCTAGCTGATCTTCAACCAGCTTATCGACATCCTTATCTCGCAGTTTGATGTCTCGAGTATAGTCGGGACAGTTCACATCAAACAAGGCATTAGTCTTGACCCGGTAACGCTTTGTACAGTTCTCGCGCCAAGCGCAAATAACACAAATTCTTTTGTCCGAGCCCGTAGTCATAACCCACCTCCCTTTCTTGATAAAACAACTAACTTGCCTCTTTCTGCAAAGCCTCAAAACCGGATACGATATCGAGAAGTTCTTCTGTAATGGTCATCTGACGCGTACGATGAAACTGAACGTGAAGATCCTGCATCTGTTCTTCAATATTCTTTTCTGCGTTCTGCATGGAAGCCAAACGGCTGGCGTTTTCACTGGCCAGGGATTCGGCAAAAGCACGGTATAAAGAAACGAAGAGATATTCCCGAATCAGTGAAGAGAAAATCAAATCACCATCCATTCGAAATATAGGCAATGATTTGGAATCCCATTTCTTTTTGGCAATTTTTTTGAGCCATTCCCTATCAACAGGAAGGAGCTGAACCATGTGGGCGCGGTATGTCGCCCCCGATAAATACTTGTTGTAATAGAGGATGAAATGGTCAATCTGATGTTTGAAATGCCATTCATCAATAATCATAATAATTTCCTGGACAAGTGGTGTAATCCCTGCGGTGGAACTGGGTGTTGTCAAAACCTCATTAATTGTTTGTCCGGCATCCTCCAGATAATCAGCGACACGGGCTCCTACAGACAAGATCATCCTGTTATCCTTCTTGACACCCTTTTCTTTCATATGATCCAGGGTAAAAACAGAGATCTGATCGTTGAGCTGTCCACACAATCCCTGATCGGAACCGAAGACAATAGCGCCAAGTCGCTTCACAGCTGAGCCTTTTTTTTGCGTTGCCGCTCCCATCCGTTTCTTCAGGACTATCTGCAAACCCATCTCCACCGTCCTGTTGTAATCCGTCAAAGATTCAACTGCCTTCTGATACTGACGGATACTCACTGCCGCCAGCGCCTTCATCGTCTTGACGACAGAAAGAAGATCGCCGGCGCTTTTCATCCTTCTCTTGAGGGCTTCAGTAGTCTGCATTTGTTTCCTCTTTAATTTCAAATGGCGCAACGGCAACTTTGACCTTGTTCAAAATGCTGTCCCTATCGGCAATTTCCAGTTTAGTTCCTGCCTCAATCCGTCCGCACAGTTCCGGCAATTGCTCGTTTACAGCACGCAGGACATGGGCCTCCACCTCCCGCACCTTTTCTGTCGGGACATTGTCTAGAGCCCCCCCTGTTACGGAAATGAGAGATGCAATCTGCTCTGATGCACGCAGGGGTTTGAACTGTCCCTGCTTCAAGATTTCCCGGACGCGCCATCCGCGTTCCAATATCCTGCGGGTACTATCGTCAAGACGAGTTCCGAAGCGCGAAAACGATTCCAGCTCTTCAAATTGCGAATAGGAAAGACGCAAATCACCGGCCACAGAACGGTAGGCCGATAATTGCGTTTTCCCGCCAACGCGGGATACTGACTTTCCTACATCAACAGCCGGCAAAATTCCCTTGTTAAAGAGTACCGGTGAAAGATAAATTTGTCCGTCCGTAATGGAAATCAGGTTTGTGGGAATGTACGACGACATGTCCTGCGCCTCTGTCTCCGTAATCGGCAATGAGGTCAGTGATCCACCACCCAACTCTGGACGCATATGAGTAGAGCGCTCCAAAAGTCTGGAGTGAATATAGAAAATGTCGCCGGGAAAAGCCTCTCGTCCGGGAGGACGCCGCAGAAGCAGCGAAACTTCGCGGTAGGCACGGGCATGAGAAGTAAGATCATCATAGATAATCAGAACGTCTCTCCCCTGCTCCACGAAATACTCTCCCATCGATGTTGCCGCATAGGGAGCTACAAACTGTAAACCGGGGGTATCTTCACCTGTTGCGACGACAACAATGCATGATCCCATAACGCCGTGATCGCGCAGTTCTGCAATAACTTTAGCCACGTCGGAGCTTTTTTTGCCAACCGCGCAATAAATTGAAATAATTCCCGTTTCTTTCTGGTTGATAATTGTATCTACTGCAATGGCCGTTTTACCCGTTTGGCGGTCGCCTAAGATTAGTTCCCGCTGTCCTCGTCCAATGGGGATGAGGGCATCGATTACCTTGATTCCCGTCTGCAGTGGGACAGTCACCGGGGCGCGATCCATAACAGCCGGAGCCGGCCTCTCTACAGGAAACCGTTTGACGGAATTAATCTCTCCCAAACCATCGAGAGGCCGTCCCATGGGATCAACTACACGCCCTAGAAGCCCTTCCCCAACAGGAACGTCAAGTACTCTCTCCGTGCGGTAAACTTCTGTACCCACCTGAACGTTTTCACTAGGATCCAGTAGAATCACTCCTATTTCCTCCGGATCAATGTTAAAAACGAGTCCCATCAAATTTCCGGTAAAACGAACCATTTCTTCCGCCCTGATATTTGGAAGACCACTGACTCTGGCAATATCTCTACCTACGAATTCTACCGTACCAATTTCGTGTTGTCTCAGTTCAACTTTCTGGTTATCCAGCACCTTATCCATTATGGCAAATGTACCATTTAGAAATGCTTTCATTTCTCCTGCGTTACTAATATTTTCGTTCATCCGATTTCCTCCCGGCGGGCGACCATCCGGTCACACCTGAAACTGTCATTTAATGTAATGCAAGTAGCGTCAGGATACTGCCTGCGCCTCCCGCTGCAAGGTCTCCGTCAGATTCTCCACGAGTGTATCCAGATAATCGTTGAGGCTCCACGCGATCTTGTGACCATTGACGCGCAATTCGATACCGGAGACAATTTCCGGTTCCATCATGTAGCGTATAGTGAAATCGTTGGTTATCTGCTTCTTCAGGGCATCTTCGATCTGTTTCCGCATTTCTTCGGATACACCGAATGCACTCTGAACAACCACCCTGTTGCCCCCGCTGCTGATGGCCTTGCGAATCTCCTCGCTTTCAACCTTATCCAATTCCCGAATGCGGCGAATAAAGACATTCACAATACGCTCCTCAAGGTTTCCATCCGCCAAATCCGTCAATGCACGGCGTGCGGTTGCGTAAATCTGCCGACTGGCTCGCTGACGGAGGTCATGGAAAAACGCCTCCTGTTCTCTGGTGAGCATATCCTGCCAGCGCTCCTTAATCTGATCTACATCTTCCCGAACCTTTTCCATCAGTTCTTTGCGCTTGGCCTCGGCTGCGACAGTTGCCTCATTGAGCATCTGCTCCGATTTTTCGGTAAGCAACTGGTTACGCTTGTCATATAGCTCGGCTGACTCATTAGCCTTGATTTTAAGTTCTTCGGCTTCAGCAAAGCGAGCCGCAATCTTGGCTTCCCTGTCATCCATCGCTTTAATGATTCGCCCGTAAAGAAAGCGCTTCAGCAAATACATGAGCAGCAGGAAGTTGAAGATTTGGCAAAACAAAACAAACCAGTCAATATGCATGGATTATCCCCCTGCCTTTACAAAGTGACCCCAGAAAGGATTAGCAAAAATCAGAATCATAGAAATAACAAAACAGTAGATGGCAATCGATTCGATCATGGCCAATCCGACAAAAAGCGTCCTTGTTAGAGAGTTCCTTTCATCCGGTTGCTGGGCTATTGCAGACAGGGCCTGAGCGATTGCCTGTCCCATACCCAAACCAGGCCCAATCGAACCTATACCCATTGCTAAACTCGCACCGATAATCGAGGCCATCGCGACGAAACTTACACTGTCCATAAATACTCCTCCTTTAATTCAAATTTTTCAGGCTGAAGAGCCTTCTTTCTTTACTTCTTCTTGAAAATCATCCTCGGCGCTAAGTGCTGAGGCTATATAGACCATGGAAAGAATAGCGAAGATATAGGCCTGAATCACGCCGATCAGCAATCCCAGTATCTGCATAATGACGGGGAACAAGAGAGGCGTAACGGCCAGTAGAATCCCTATTACTTTTTCATGGCTCATAATGTTGCCGAAAAGACGTACTGTCAGGGCAAGCGTTCTGGAGATTTCACCCATAACATGGAACGGGAAAAAGATAAAAGTTGGTTGAAAATATTCCTTCACATAATGAATAATGCCATTGCGCGACACGCCATAGAAGGGCACGGCGATAAAAACACACGTGGCCAGCGCCGCCGTCGTAGTAATGGATGATGTCGGCGCGACAAACCCAGGCACAATCACCAGCACATTGGATACACAGATGAAAAGAAAAAGCGTCCCGATCAAAGGGATATAGCTATCTGCATCTCTTTTCGTCATTTCACTTATCTCACCCCGGATGATGGAAATAACTACTTCCAGTAAATGCTGCCAGCGGGAAACATTAATATCAGAGGAAAGATTGCGCGTTATCAGCCAGGAGCCGCCAACCAGAATTAACATCACAATCCACGTATAAAGGATTGTTACATTGAGGGTAATAAAACCTCGGCTCCATAGGATTACCTGATCCGGACTGATTTGATGAAGAGCAACTATTTCCATGCTACAAATCTCCTAAATCGCTGCACCTGATCCCAAATGGCGGGTAAGCAATTTTCTTGCTAAGATGAAACCGATAAGCGCCATCACAAGCCGCTCCCAATGCCCACTCATCACAAAATAAAATGCGGGCAAAACCACTGCCATGCGCACAACTAAGCTTCCTAAAATCATACTCCCTGGACGTTGCGTAACCGGAATTTTGCACACCGTACTCCACAGAGCGATAAAGTAAAACGCTCCCAAGAGCAACCCGGCCGCAAACGCTCCGGAAAGAATAGCAAAAGTTGTCATGTTTAATTCATTATTCATTGTTCATCATCTTCAATAATCTTGCTGCGAATTTTTCTTACCCAATATGTCGCATTTATGCATCCTATCACCAAACCTGTAATTAGAAACATCAGCGCCCAGGAATAACGGCTTGGCCATGTCCGGTCGATCCAGAGACCAAAGGCGATACCGATAAGTGTTGGAATGGCTACTGCCCACCCGACAATTCCGAACATACCCAAACCAAACCAAACCGTTTCATCCTTATGCCGAAGTCCCTTCAGACGCAGTAATTCTTTTTTGGCTACCTGTTCGGTGAAATGATCGGCTATCTTCCGCCGACGCGAATTTGATGTTCGTCTTATTTCAACCATATTAAAACCTCATTTTACTTTTCAATTACTTCAATTCTACAAGACGCCTGATCAGGCTTGCCTCCAGTTTAGCTGAAGCGGAACGAACCATCTTTTCGCGTTCATCCAGAATGTCATACTGTTCCACAACAACCTGCTTTAATTTCCCCAGGTCCGTGGCGCGAACAGCATTGCGTGTGGAAACAAGCACATCAGAACCCTTTTTTACGAGAGTTCCAACATCCATTGCCATTAGTTCCTTGCCCCCTTCGGCCCGCTCATAAGTAAAAAGCCCCGGAGCCAATGTTGCCACAAAATCAGTGTGATTAGGCATCAGACAGAAGGACCCGTTTTCCGCCTCGGCGACAATCTTCTTTACTTCCTGCTCCAGTAATATTTCTGCCGGCAGCAAAATTTTAAGCATCATCTCGAATTTTAGCCTCGTCTATTGTTCCGATCATATAGAGGGCGCGTTCAGGATATTCAGCAAATTCGTCATTGAGTATCCTTTCGCAGCCATTCAACGTGTCTTCCCTGGAGACCATTTTCCCCGCGGTACCCGTAAATTGTTCAGTGACAAAAAACGGCTGTGTAAAAAACCTCTCCAATCTGCGCGCTCTGTGTACAATTCGTTGATCCTCGCGGGAAAGTTCGGAAATGCCGAGCATGGCGATAATATCTTTAAGGTCTTCATAAACAGCCAGCGTCTTGCGAATTTCCTGGGCAATTTTGTAATGGCGCTCCCCGGCGATATTCGGCATCATCATCTTCGAACTGGACTGAAGAAGGTCAATAGCCGGATAAAGCCCTTCACTCGCCCGCTTGCGTGACAGAGCAATCGTCGCCGAGAGATGGCCAAAAGTATGTACTGCCGAAGGATCGGTAAAATCGTCAGCCGGCACATAGACAGCCTGAATAGAAGTAATGGCGCCGGTTTTGGTGTTGCAGATGCGCTCTTCAAGTTCAGCCAGCTCTGTGGCCAGAGTAGGCTGGTAACCGAGACGCGATGGGAGCTGTCCTAAAAGACCCGATACTTCCATACCGGCCTGGATGAACCGGAAAATGTTATCAATCATGAGCAGAACATCCTGCTTAGAGTCGTCACGAAAATATTCGGCCATCGTCAAAGCGGCGTGGCCGACACGGAATCTGGCACCAGGCGGTTCGTTCATCTGGCCGAAAACCATTACCGTATTACCCAAAACTCCGCTTTCCTCCATCTCACGGTATAGTTCTTCGCCCTCCCGACAGCGCTCACCAATCCCACAGAAGATACTCATCCCCTCATGACCACTAACCGTATTATGGATCATTTCTGTAATTAGAACTGTTTTGCCAACGCCTGCTCCACCGAAAAGACCTGCTTTGCCTCCCCTCTCCAACGGCGCTAGAACATCAATAGCCTTGATTCCAGTTTCAAATATTTCCGACACGGTGGATTGATCGCGCAGCGGAATCGGTTGGCGGTGGATCGATCGCAATTCACCGCCTTCGACAGGCCCCTTCTTGTCAATTGTCTGTCCGAAAACATTGAAGACCCTACCTAAAAGTTCCTTGCCTACCGGAACTTCAAAGGGCTTGCCCGTATCGGTAACCGATGAACCGCGCGCCAATCCCTGGGTTGGAGTCAGGGCAACACCCCGAACAGTATTGTTGTCTAGTTGGGTGAAAACCTCGATGATCACCTGCCCGTTATCACCAGCCTTCAGAACATTGCGGATCGAAGGCGCCACAGGGAAGTGGACATCAACAACACTGCTGCGAACGGACAAAACTTTTCCTGTATTGACTTGCTCACTTTCCACGTTCATCTCCTCTTGTTATTGAACTTATATTTTAATAGTTGTCTTATATAGATCTTCTATTTTTTTAATACCGTCCATCAGCCAGCCAACAATACCGCCCGTTAATACAAACATTGCAGACCGTATAAGATCATCCAAAAATGGCACTGCTTTCAGGAAAAGTGCGTGGCTGGTTAAAATCAGAACCGCAAGAAAAACGGCTACAAAAATGCCTTTTTTACCCCACCAGATTGAGGCCAAAATAATCGGGATATAGAAGAGGTGAGTAAAAATCACACCTGTTCCAAGTGTTGCATGATAATAATAGGTGAGGATACAGGATACCAAGAGAAGGATTCCCATCAGTCCGCTCTTATAGATACTCTTTATATTAACAACAGGATTGTTCATCATCATTGTTATAGAACCAAGTTTTTTATCAACGGCATCATGGATCAACTCCTGATATTTTTCTATGACCTGGTAGGAAACATAATCGTACATCAATATGGTTCTGTTAAGACTTTCCACCGCCTGGTGCATTTCTAAAGCGGAAACAAAAACACCCTGAAACTCTGCATAAAGCCAAAGATTTCTTCTTAAGAGTATCAGCGCATAGACGGCTTCCTGAAGTGGTATTTTTTCACGATAGCAATTTTTGGCGTATTTAGAGGAAAAGTTCTTGGCCGCTTCATAGGAATTGTCGGCTAAAGACATCTGACGAAACAGCATATAAAACTCGACCCCACGCTCAATAACCCTGTCTAGAGGCAGTGAACTATAAGATGGCGTTCTGGCATGCTTCATCACATCTGTTGCCCATTGTTTGGCAATATTACCAGACTTGAGTTCGATCAGGTCAATAAGCTTTGCGGCGTATGCTTGCATATATTCTTCCTTTCATAATATCAGGCGGAAAAAATCAGCCCTTGGTTAAAAAACACAATCATCAACTACTTTTTATTCTTTCCGGCAGACTCCTGATTCATTAATTCCCAATATTTTTCAGTAAACGCATACGAAATATAATCAAACATTAGAATGGTGCGTAGTTGGCTATCGAGGGCCTGATGCTGCTCAATGATGCTGATAAATATTGCCTGAAATTCAGCGTAGAGCCAGATATGACGACGCATGAGAATAATTGCATAAAGCGCTTCATGGAGTGGAACTTTTTCTTTAAATCTCGCTTCAGCGAATTTCCCCATAAATGCCTTTACGGCCGTGAATGGGTCTTTATCTGTATAAACGCGACTTAATTTCTGGTAAAATTCTGCGGCCTGAGGAATGATTTTGTCCTGGTCAATGCTATGATAATAAGGTGTTTTAGGATTTTTAACGACTTCCTTCGCCCATTGTTTTGCCATGGACTCCGACTTATCCGCCATCAGATCGAGTAATTTTAGTGATGCCAGCATACTCTACTCCTTTTCTTTTAAAAAACCGGCTTTCAGCCAAATCATTTATTATACTTCCTCAACCAAATATAAGGAACAGGACCTATTCCAATTATAATTCATGTTACATCTTTTCAGAGCAATAGATGTGCCAACCATCTGAAATCATCGTTGGTGATTGTTTTTATTGATGTATAAGGAATTGTACGGGTGGAATTATAGGAAAGGAAGTGGTGCTGATGTCACCCCCTTGATGTTACCTATGCATTGGCATAACTGCTTTAGTAAGTATATACAGGCTACTAAGGTCTGCGACGTTTCTGTCGCGGGAGGCGACCTTAATGTCGCCTATGCTATTTTTATTTCATTTCATTTCTGCCAGTTTACGCTGCAACTGTCTCAGAGTAATTCCGAGAATCCGGGCGGTCTCACGGCGGTCTCCTTTTGTTGCATCAAGAACAAAGGCCAGGTGCTGATCGTAGTTCTCTTTGAACGTGCAAAGTCTGCGTCCGGTTGGGGAAGGTAGCGGCACGGTTATCTCTCCCAGATGAGCAGGCAAAATTACAGAGTTATCGGCAAGCACAGCGGCATTCTCCACTATTTGAGCTAGTTCCCGAATATTGCCGGGATAATCCTTACCAACCAAAATATTCATGGCTTCCGGGCTGAAGCCCTTAATATCCATGCCATGCCGCTTGCAGGCATTTTGCAAAAAATGGGCGGCAAGTTCAGGAATATCACCTCGTCTTTCCCGCAGCGGCGGCAGATAAATATAGACTGATTTCAGCCGGTACATCAAATCTATGCGGAATTTCCCTTCCTGACATGCCCGCTCAATATTTGTATTTGTAGCCGAGACAAACCTGATATCCACCGAGACAGGCTTGGATGCGCCCAAAGGAGTAAATGTCTTATCCTCCAAAACCCGCAAAAGTTTTGATTGCAGACCAATAGGCAGTTCCCCGATTTCGTCAAGAAACAGTGTCCCGCCATCAGCCTGCTCAAAAAAACCCTGATAGCGGTTATCGGCTCCCGTGAAAGCGCCTTTGGCATGACCGAAAAACTGGCTTTCAAACATCGTCACAGGAATAGCGGAAACGTTAACCGCGACGAAGGGGCCATCTGGCGCAGGTCCTGCCCTGTGTATTCCCAGTGCCATCAACTCCTTTCCTGTTCCTGATTCACCCGTAATCATAATCGGGTTGCCGCTGCGGGCCATAACCTGCGCGTAGGAAATCAGGGCTTTCATCTGCTGGTTTTGCGTAATGATATCGGAAAAAGCCGCAGGTATGTCGCTTACATCACGTTGGGCGGTTGCAGATAACCCGGCCAGCAGCCCTTTTCGTTCATAAGCTCTATCGATGGATAGAAAGAGAAGTTCATTTTCCACCGGCTTAACGAGGTAATCATAGGCCCCTTGGCGAATAGCCTTGACTGTTGTCGGTATGTCATCAACAGCCGTCAGAATAATAAATTCCGTCTGGGGCTTAAATGGCTTTGCGGATTCCAGAACCTGCATTCCGTCAACCTCCGGCATAAGCAGATCTAAAAGAACAATATCAAAATTCTCTTCTTTGATTCTTTTTATGGCATCCTTACCATTATCGCAGACCTCTACATCCCGAATTCCCCGCCATTTTAGAATTCTCTTTACGGAGGTAAGGGAAACATCTTCATCATCTACAATCAGAATTTTCATAGCCGTTGCCTCCCCAAATCACGAATAATCTTTTGAAGCTTATCAATGTTAAACGGTTTATGCAAAACTAAATCGGGAATATTTGTAATTTCCTCAGGTTGTTTAATTGCCTTTTTATCACTGGAATAGAGAATTACGGGCAACAAAGGATAATGTCTGCGGATCATTTCCAGAAGTTTCCAGCCATCAAAGCCCTTTAAACAAATTTCAGAAGCCACAATATCCACCTCTGGATGCTCCTCTATAAAGCTGATTATGTCTTCAACTTTATCCTTTGGCTCGGAGCGCCAGATTACGGCATCAACAAAGTTGGCTTTCAGTTGCTTCAGATATTTTACATTTGAATCGATGCAAAGCATAGCCGGATAGAGGCTGACATTTGTCTGGCCATCCACCGGCAGATAAACCGTAAACCTGCTGCCTACTCCGGTCCGGGAAAGGACGCTGATGATTCCGTGATGTTCCTTGATCAGTCCATATGATATGGAAAGCCCCAAGCCTGTTCCATCACGATCGCGGCGCGTAGTAAAGAAGGGATCGAAAATGTGATCAATAATCTCCCGCTCAATGCCCCTGCCATTATCTTCCACTTCCACAACGACGGCCTTTAACCGTTCAATATAGTGGCAACGAATTACTATTCTGCCCTTTTTCCCCACTGCAATGGCCTGATGAGCATTGATTAGCAAATTGGCGATTACCTGTTCGATCTTCTGAAAATGACCATTAATGGAGGGAATATTTTTGGCAATATCCTGATCGATTTGCGATACGGTCATCCTCACCTGAGCTCCGACAATAATCAGTGCTCCCTGAATAACATCTGAAATTGCCACCGGCTTTTTGGGGGTAGTTTCATCTGATCGCGAAAACTCCTTTAAGCTGGTGATCACGCGATTAATCCTGTTTCCACCGATCTTGAAGGCATCAATTATCTCCCTCATGCTTTGAAAAACATCATGCTGACTAAGCCCCTTCTTCTTCCATGTCGGATGAGTTAATCCTTTTGCGGTAAGAATTTCCTCAACGGTGTTCCAGATTTCTTCGAGAACAGGTACATTATATCCGATAAAACTGATGGGATTATTGATCTCGTGGGCAACACCGGCGACAACTTCTCCCAGTGCTGTAAGTTTGTGGGTTTGAATCATCTGCTGCAGACGCAATTCCCCCTCCTGCCGTATTCTTTTATCTTCTGTCACGTCCTGCCATGCTCCAATAATATAAGTCGAAGAGTCGGCAGTCGGCCGGATAATCCTCCAGTAATCGGAAAACCAGCGATAAGAATCATCCATAATGCGAAATCGATAGCCGAAGCGGTGGGTGCCTTTCTTTCGTTCTGCCTGAAGTTCTGTAAGAACCCGCTGGCGGTCATCGGGGTGGATATGGTCTTTCCAAAAACCTTCTTCTTCAATAAAACGCTGAGCCGGGTATCCCGTTATCTCCTCAATGGTGTTACTGACATAAGTAATTCCGAAATCGCCATCCGCCTTTCTTGTATAAGATACAATTGGTAAAGATTCAAGAATCAGGGAAAGATGATCCGTCGTCTGCTTCAATGCTTGCTGAGTCCGGTGACGCTCCATAAGTTCGGTAAGCAGCGCCTCATTAGCTTTGGCCAATTCCGCGGTCCTCAACTGGACACTGTTTTCCAGCCCTTCATGTGCCGAAAGCAATGCTGCCTCCGCTTTTTTACGTCCGCTGATATCTTCCAGAGTTTCAACAGCCCCAATCAATTCTCCCGCCGCGTTGCGAATAATCGCCGCAGTAAACCGGAGCCACTTCCCTTTTTCTCCCAGTTCGGGGAAAAAATCAGTTGCTTCATAAGCTTCATCAAGAAGATTGGATTTGATATATTTATCATTATACCATTTCGAAACATCTTCAATTTTATGATCTACCAGAAGATCCGCCATGCACGGCCGCTTTTTACTGTAAAATGCCCGCCATTGTTGACGTGTGCCGATAACCTCCCTAGCTTGAATTCTGCTTAATTCCTCCAGTGCTTTGTTCCAATAGATAATCTTGTGGTCTTTCCCGATCATGAAAGCGGGAATTGGTGAACCGCCGATGATGCTGTAGAGACGCTGCTCAGTTTCAATGAGTTCTTTTTCTACCTTTTTCCTTTTGCTTTCTGATTTTTCCAGTTCTTTGAGGCGCAGGCGCAGTGCCTGTATTTCGGAGATTTTCTGGTCATTACTGTGTTTGCTGTCCGTCATGATTATGCCTTATAACTTAAATGAAGAAATGACATGAATATTTTCATGAATCCGGCCTGGCCGTGATGAGAGAAAAGTAATAATATATTCTGTGATAGATAATTAGCGCAACAAAGTGGCAGAAGTCAAACGAATCTTTTTGGAAATCTTTATCTGTCTTTATCCTGCCTATTAAACTTGACACATCCCGCCTGTTATTCTATAAAAATTCAGTTTTGGATATCTGCCGGGATTCGAGTTCGGCAATGGCAAAGACGAAGAAATTCTAACGTCACACACTCTGTCATTCCCGTACTAATAAAATAATGGAATCTAGGAAACAAATTTAAAAGCATGAAAATAATTATCACCATTTATCTTGCGGCTTATCTGGCCGGTTCCATAAACTTTGCCATCGTATTTTTCAAATTGACCGGCAAGACTGATCCCCGTTTAAGTTTCAGCGGCAATGCCGGAACAACAAATGTATACCGGCAGGCGGGGTATTTCTGGGCGACGGTAATACTACTTCTCGATATCGGCAGGGCTTTGGGTGTGGCAGCCCTGGCCGCTTATTACCTGGAGGGAAGATATTTACCCTGGGCGGGATTTTTTCTGGTTTTGGGCAACAGCTTCCCCTGCTTCCATTATTTTCGCGGCGGCAAAGGAGTGGCAAACTATCTGGGCTTCACCTTACTTGTCGAACCATGGGCGGCGCTTTTAGCAGCTATCCTGTGGGTGGCCACGTTTGCCGTCTACCGGATACCCTTTGTGGCCTCGTTTGTTATGGTGTTCACATTATCACTGGGTCTTGCTTTTTTCAATTACTGGGGATTTTGCGCCGCCTCCGGCGCAGCAGTGACATTCTTCCTGATTTTATTTAACCACAGAAAAAATATTGTTAAATACTGGAAAAGGGAAAATGATATAATGCCATTTCAAAAGCAAAGATGATATTGAGGCGACAGTAAAGCTCGAATTTCAGGAACGCAGTAAACTGGAATTCTTTAGTTGAACTGTCCCGCGTTAGCGGCGGCAAGAAGGAGGCTCCGGAGGCTTATATTCAAATACGTTGAAGAAGCCGACAACGCTGCCAACAAAGCTAGACAAAGGAAGCGCATTGGTATTGCAAAGATAATCCTTGCTATTTATTATTAATGCCTGTAAAGAGTATCTCGTGATAGCGATAGTTAGTTACCTTCCCAACTTTTTTCTCTTGGAATCTTCGGCAGGAAAATCCAGCTAATCGTATTAGAATCCAGCTATAGTGTCATGTCTGCAACTACTTTTTGAGGTTGCCCTTCGGCACAAAACGACGGTGTAAATTCAAAGTCGTTACGATTAGAAATGGGTTCAAATGTCACCAATGCCATTTCGTTTCATTGGACCAAATTTGTTGGCAGAGTGGTCGGCGTCGGAAGCGCATAACTAGCAATGCGTCTGCGGAACCTCGTCTGTGCCGTCTTCTTTATCTTATGTAAACCAAAAGAGCATAATTCAAAAAATGAAGGAAGAAATAAAATGAGTTTTGAGAAGTTTGAGTTACACGCGAAAATATTTGCAGGGGTGCAAGCACAAGGTTACGTAAAGCCTACACCTATTCAATTAGAATCAATCCCCCCTATTATGGAAGGCCGTGATGTTATGGGGCTTGCCCAGACAGGCACGGGAAAAACAGCAGCTTTTGTGCTGCCTATTTTGCAGCGCCTGATGCAAGGGCCGCGTGGCCATGTCCGCGCATTGATCATTGCACCAACACGCGAACTTAGTGAGCAGACACATAAAGCCATAGCTGTTTTAGGACGCAGGACGGAACTGAAGAGCGCGTCCATCTACGGAGGAGTAAGTGTTCAGAATCAGATTAAAAAACTGCGTGACAAAGTTGAAATCATAACCGCCTGCCCCGGCCGTCTTCTGGATCATATAAATCGTGGCACTGTTGATTTATCCAAGATCGAAGTCCTGGTACTCGATGAGGCCGACCACATGTTTGATATGGGCTTTCTGCCTGATATTAGAAGAATTGTGAAACACCTGCCCAAAAAGCGTCAGACCCTGCTTTTTTCGGCCACAATGCCGGATGATATCAGGTCACTGGCTAATGATCTGCTGCAGAATCCGGTGAACATAAAAATAGGATTCACAGCGCCGGTGGAATCGGTCACACACAGATTTTATCCGGTACCAATGGAATCTAAAACAGCGCTTTTAAAGGATATTTTAGATAAAACTGATACGGAATCTGTTCTGGTATTTACTCGAACAAAATCACGTGCCAAGAGTCTTGCCAGACAGTTGGATGGTTCAGGATACAAAGTAACCTCGCTGCATGGAAATCTTACGCAACCGAAACGCCAGCAGGCGTTGGATGGTTTCCGTGACGGACGTTATGAGATTATGATTGCCACCGATATCGCCGCTCGCGGTATTGATGTGACCAGAATCTCCCACGTTATTAATTATGATATGCCTTCAACGGCTGATGCCTATACTCATCGTATCGGCCGGACCGGCCGCGCTTCTAAAACCGGCGATGCTTTTACTTTTGTCACCGGTCAGGATGTTGGCCTTGCGCACTCCCTGAAAAAAGTGCTGGGAGAGAAACTGCAATACCACAGCGTTGATGGATTGACTGTCACCTTGCCGCTTGTTGCCACTCCTGCACCTGTCCGTCGCAATAACAACTCCAGCGGCAGAAAGCCTGATAATGGCAGACGGCCTTTTACTATCAGCGACAAAACGAACAGAAATCAGAAACAACGTTCTTTTGGAGAAGCAAATCGCCAGTACTGGGCGCAGTAATCATTTTATTGAGCGGGCGCTTTCACTCCGTCACTGGATTGAAAGTGCTCGCTTACGTTTGCTGAAAAACAAACATGATTGTATCATAATTCGCTGACTAAGAAATGGTTTTCTGAAAAGGTTGCAGAATCAAATCCAACCCTACAGTCTTTTGAACTTGAAGTGGTATAGGTGTAGCGGACACCTCGAAAAGCGTGTTATAGAAACTAAACTTTTGGAGGTGAGATATGACAACAAAGAAAAAGAGTTATTCAAAGCAATTTAAGATTGATGCAGTTAAACTTTTGACCGAGCAAG
>JANXZU010000059.1 GCA_025355345.1 Syntrophaceae bacterium | reverse complement strand
ATAGCAGGCTCGTTTCACACCTTCATAATACGTAATGTCCTGCGGAACTTCATTTGCTTTCATTGCCAGCTCCATTTGTCTTAAAGTAACTAAAACATCAGGTTTCTTACACTAATTTTATACTGCCGCAAAGCAAATAATGGTAAGATGATTAGCTTTTGTTATCATTAACCTTTTTATCCAGAAAACGTTCAAAATGATACCATTCAAAAGGATGAAGGCGGGCCATTTGTTCCAATTGGTTAGCATAAGCCTGCGCTGAGTTCAGCACCGCGTTTGTACGGTCCTGACGGGATGCAGCTAAAACCTTGCGCCCTTGCGAAACAGCAATGTGATATTTACCGGGAGCCTTCTGGTTAACAAAGAAAGTCATCAGCGGCGCGCCAGACATTAAGGCAAACAAATGAGGTGTATCGGGCAGCTGCACCTCATGCCCCAGGAAATTAACCTTAATCGAACGCTGCTCTCCCCAGAGACGGTCACCGGTCATGGAAACAAGCCCGCCTTCACGCAGGAAATTGATCCCTTCCAGCAGGGCAAAAGGAGAACTTTCTTTCTCAGATGTCGTCACTATTTTAATCCCGCTTTGGGCCAGTTTGTCTTTGTGGATGCGTTCAACCTGCTCTTTATGCTTGGCGCCCAGATAAAGCATAATGGGTAGGCCTTTGCGCTGAAGCATCTGGGCTGCCAGCTCCCAGTTTCCGATATGTGACATTACTATTATCGCCCCCGTCTTTTTTTCCACAGCTTCATCCAGGTATTTCCAGCCTTCTTTGGTAAACTCAACTTCGTCTTGCCACTTGGCCATAAAGCGGTGTGTATAGACATTGGTAAAGTTATGATACTGTTTCCAGACGCAGTGCAAATGATAAAAGATATTGCTACCGGGGAAAAGCGCGCTGTAAAATTTCAGGCTGTGAGCGACGCGCACAGGAAACAGGAAAAAGTAACCCGTGGCGATAAACCAGGAAAGAGTGTGGAAAAACCACACTCCCAAACGATGAGAAAAATAAACTGCTACTGTATAAGAAAATTTTTTCATAAATATATATAAATCCTTTAGCCTTGCCCCTAAGTCTTCTTCCCAACAAACCACTTTTCTTCCACACCGGCTGCGGGTGAGGCAGTAACTTCAACTGATAAACCGGAAGCTGTCATAAATTCCACAATTTCTTTTTCCGGACGAAACCGCTCCTGCATCCCTGATAGTTTTATGCGTGCTTCTTCCATCCAGCGTTTCCAGGGAACTTTTCTCCGGGAAGGAACCGTCGCACGAATGAGCAATGTTCCGCCTGTCTCCAGTTTTTCATAAATACGCTGCATAACTAGTCGCACCTCTTCATCATTAATCAGATGCAGCATGTCAAGCATAAGTACATAATCCACGTTGCCTTCAACTGCCGGAAGATTGGGGGCGCGGCCGACTTGAACATTACCCCGCGCACCGATCGCATGGTTAGCAATCAGCACTCTTTCCTCATCCGGTTCGAATCCAAACACTTTAGCTTGCGGATAAATTTCCATCAGCCAGGTTGCCGGAATTCCATACCCGCAGCCGATATCAATTATACGTCTTGGATTCTGAACATACTTCTGCAATTCAGCAAACATTGGATCAATCATAATTTTAAACCGGGCGAAAACACGCGGATAGCCGGGCAGGTGTCGGTAGCGCAAAACAGTCCTTCTCAGGTGCTCTTTGGAGCCGATCACAAATTCGCCTGTGGGATATGGAAATGGCGCAAATATTTTTTGCATCAAAAACGGCAGGATAAAATATGCCCCTATTAAAGAATAACCGATACCTAAAAAAGAGACTATCCCGATGCTGCGCAAAAGCGCGTGGCTGGCAAAAATCAGGACACCAAAACCGATTAATGTGGTGAAAGCCGACAGAAACATGGCCAATTTAATTGTATGCATTGCCGGATGATTGTCATCGGGGTAGCGCTGATACGTGCAGATGTAATATATTGTATAATCAATTCCCATGCCCATAATGATAACCCACAGCATAATGCCGGGAATATCCACCGGATGGCCGATAATCTTCAAAGTGCCCAAAGTGGCGGAAAGCGCGAAAGCAATGGGAGCAAGGGCTACAAGCGATAATTGCCAGTCCAGAAAAAATAAAATAATCACGAGTATCAGGCCGATGCTGGTGATGAGCGCAATTTCCAGAAACATATCTTTGAGGAATTCACTTAGTCTTTTAGTGAATAAATCGGCATCAAATATTTTGGCAATACCCGCTGAATTAATAAGAAAGAAGAACTCTTCAGCATTATAATTTTTACCAGTGCCAATCAGACTCAATTGAGTGTATCCGGCTTGTCCTTTGTTTATTCCCAGAATGCCGAAATATTTTTCTGGTATTTCCGGTGAGCCTACATTCTTCCCTGCAATGGTCCGCCAAAAAGGTTCAAATGCGCCGGGTGCAAATCCATGAGCTTTTCCCGCCGCTGCCAAATCATTTTTAAGTTTTGTCACGCGATCTTTTGTCCAGAAGTTCTGCCATGCCTTAAGGTTTTGTTGCGCAGCCTGAGCCGACGGGAAAAGTACTGAAGGGATAAAAACTCCTGATAATTTTTCCGAGGCGATATCGTTACTCAACAAGGACAATAATTCTTCATTTTTCTTTTGCAATTGCTTAAGTGTTTTAGCTTCCAGAAGAACATAGCATTTGCCGGAAAGATCGCCCCATGTTTTCTGCATTTTTTTATCAGCGATGATTGTTTCCGCGCTCATTGAATTCATGGCCTGAAGATCTACATTAAAAACTGGTTTGGCAAAAAGCACCATGGTCAAGCCAAAGATAATCGCAGCAACTAATTTCCATTTTGCCGGAGCTGCAACTGCCTTAATCGCGTTGAATAAAAAGCGGTTGGTTTGGCGCTCTGCCGGTGGCATGGAAGGGAATATTCTGGGGAAAACGAGGTGAACAAAAAGAAGTGCGAATGTAACGCCGAGTGCGGAAAATACGCCGATTTCCGCCAGAATTTTAAAGTCGCTAAATAGGAGCAGGAGAAACGCGCCGACGGTGGTCAGTACTGCCAGCAATTCCGCTGACCAAACTTCACGCGCCACTTGCTTTCCATCGGTGGCGTAAGGCTGATCCAGAAAAAGCAAATAGGTAATACCAAGATCAACAGTGAAAGACATAATCGCACCACCAAAACCCACCGCCAGCATCGACATGGATTTAAACAAAAAAGAACAAACACATAAAGCCGCTATTGCCCCAACTGTGGAAGGCAGCAGCGCCAGAAGGCCTATCAGCGGACGCGGAAAAGCAAAAATAAGCAATAGGGCGATACCCAGCGTCGTCAAAATTATGGCAAGCTGAGTGTCCCGTTTGGCGATTGTTTCGTTATCGAGCGCGGCATGATAAGCGCCAGCTGAAGTCAGCACATATCTACCGCTTGCTGAATCTCTGCTCGTTAATTCTTTTTCGCTTTGTTTTATAATCAGATCTATTTTGGCTGCTGTTGACGTATCTGTTCCTGAACCAGAAATTGTTGCAATAATCAGTGCGTGTTGACCATCCTCGGAAATCAGTTGGTTGCGATAGTATTGAGCCTTATTTGACGGAAGCAGAGCAGACATTTGCCCCAGTATAATACCGGAGATCCCAAGAGGATCTTTGGCCATCATTTCGGCACGTCCGATTCCCTCGAGCTGTTCCAAACTCTGTCTGTTTTGAGCCATAGCCGCCTTGACTTTATTTGTCTCCAATAGCGGTTTGATTTTTTGCTCTAAATCGGCGGCATTATAAAGCAACGGCCAGTTATTCGTCACGTATGATATGAGTTCGGGGAAGTTATTAGCTTCGTCATCAATACCTACTTTAGTGAAAAGGCCGCTATTGCTTAGCTTTTCTGTAAGAAAAGACGCCGCTTCAACAAGCTTATCGCGATCGGCAAAAGGTTGTTCAAGATCGACAAATACTTTATCCTGAATTGGCAGATGACTGATGACCTTGCGGGCTGAAGCCAGTACGGGATCGTTTTGCGGCATCGATTCCAGAATATCGGTTTCGATTTTTAAATATTTTGTCTCCCACACAAAGAATAAGCCCACAATCAGGGCAGTTATAAGGACCAGTGACCATTTTATTTGATATTTACGTAACGGCATGCAAACCTCTAAACTTATGGAGATATTTGTAAATAAAACTGGCGTTCATAAAACATATTTCCCCGGTACTGGCAAGCTAAAAACCTTTCCTTGCTTCAATAAGAAACATTAAAGCAACTCCTTGAAAATGACGATATATATATCAAACGAGTAGTCTGGGGTGTTCGTGACTAATCACGAAGGCGGAATCGAATAATGAAAATATTACAGCGGTCTTTTTGGCCGAATTAACTGTTTAAGAGATTCCAGCCACAATGAATCGACGGCACTTACGGAACTCGATACCCTCTGAGGATCCCTCCCGGAGGGTATTTTTATGCTCAAAAATAATAACCTGGGAAAAAACACTTTTCTTTTTCATTCAAATATCTTATGCTAATAAATAGTTAAATGCTTTGAAGGTGAAAGTTGCAATGAGCGCAGAATCACAAAAGACGGCAGTTAATCTAAAAATGAAAATAGTTCTGGTTGTTGATGATTTTTTCAATTTCCGTCTAACGATGAAAAATATGCTGCGGTCTTTTGCCATTAATTATATTGACGATGCTTCCACCGGTGAAGAAGCAATTCGAAAGTTATCTGTGCGTAAATATGATATTATTCTTTGCGATTACAATTTGGGTCCGGGAAAATCAGGGCAGCAGGTTCTGGAAGAAGCAAAATTTCGTGAATATATCAACTACTCCTCAATTTTTATAATGGTTACCGCGGAAAATACACGGGAAATGATTATGGGTGCTGCGGAATATGAGCCGGACGATTACCTGATGAAGCCATTTGCCAAAGAAGTTCTGGAAAAGAAAATAAAAAATATTATCGAAAAGAAAGAGAACTTCAAAGAGATCGATAAGAGCTTGATAAATCATGATTACTCTCAGGCTATTACCTTGTGTGAAGCATTGATGGAAAAATCACCGCGCAATCTTTCCGAATTGATGAAACTCAAGGGGGAAATCCTTATTAAAAAAGGGTCATATCAGGAGGCATCCGAATTTTATAATAAAGTGCTTGTCATGGGCGATGTTGTCTGGGCGGAATTGGGCACAGGGAAAGCTAATTTCATGCTCGGCAAATACGAAGAAGCAAAAAATATATTTGAGAACGTCATAACTAAAAATGATAAAATAATGTCCGCTTATGATTATTTGGCTAAAATCATGATTAAATTGAACAACCCCAAAGATGCGCAACAAATACTGATGAAAGCAACGAGCATTTCACCTAAAGCTATATTAAGGCAGAAAAACCTGGGGAATATTGCTTACAGCAACGAAGATTATTCCGTCGCGGAATCTTCTTTTAAGTCTGCAGTAGAACAGGGTAAAAATTCCTGTTTTAAAAGCCCTTCCGATTACACAAGTCTTGCCAAAACATTAGTTCAACGTGATGCCTCCGAAGAGGGGTTGGATATTCTTAACGATGCTATAAAGGCTTTTCCTAATAATTCTGATGCCCGTCTTCATGTTAGTGTTACAGAGAGTTATGTTTACACGAAAATGAACAAGACTGAAGAGGCCGTGAAGTCGATGGCGGAGGCGCAAAAGCTGGCCAAGGAATTCGAAGGACCAATTTCAACAGAAATTATGCTTGACCTGGCTAAAGCACATATAATTATGGGTGATGAAGATAAAGGTACGGAAATTATCAAAAACATTGTTCGGGGCAATCACGATAATGATGAGATGCTGGATAATGTTCGACTTGTATTTAAAGAAACAGGGATGGCGGCTAAAGGTGAGAATATTATTTCAGTGGCGAGAGAGGAGATAATTAAACTCAATGATGAAGGTGTCAATCTGGCGCAGGAAGGCAAGCTTGCCGAAGCAATTGCCTATTTTGAAAAAGCGGCAGCCCAACTACCGGATAACAAAATTATCAATGCCAATGCTGCTCAAGTTCTCATGATCTATATGAAGCAAAACGGGAAAAACGAACAGCAGTTAATTAATGCTAAAATATATCTGGACAGGGTAAGAAAGATTGATGAAACTTATGTTGATATTCCCTTACTCCTATCTTTATACAGAGAGTTGGTCCCGGAGGTCAATGATGGAAAGTAAAATGAACTTCTCGGATATTTTAGCTTCAACTCTGCATGATACAAAAAATTCTCTGGGAGTTTTATTTAATAACCTGGAAGATATAATTGCCAGATGCCATGATAAAAATTGCGCGGAACATGTGGAATTTTACCATCTGCAATACGAAATTAAGCGGTTAAACCATAGCCTGATCAGGCTTCTATCTTTATACAAAGCCGAAAAGTCTCAATTGACTATTAATATCGACTACCATTCGATTAGAGATGTTCTGGAAGAAGCTGTGGTACAGCATGATATGCTGCTTAAATCACGTGGCATTAAACTTACAACCCGGTGCGATCCAGAGCTTTTTGGGGTATTTGACCTTAATCTCATAATGGGGGTACTGGACAACATCATTAATAATTCCTTTCGCTATGCCAAAGAAAATGTAGAGATCAGTGCCTTTAAAGAAAACGGTTATCTGGTAATGCGTGTTGAAGATGACGGTACAGGTTATCCTGCAGCTATGCTTTTTAATAAGGATACAATTCCCGAATTTAATCGAGAGATAGACTTTGAAACCGGCAATACCGGATTGGGGCTTTATTTTTCTTTTATGGTTGCCGCCATGCACAAAAATAAAGAAAAAAGTGGTTTTATTTCCATCACCAATGATGAAAAATCAGGTGGTGGAGTTTTTTCCATTTATTTGCCGTAAATGTGAGAAGAAAAAATGGCTTCAAGTATCAACAATATCACTGAACTATTCCATAAATTCCACACATGTGAAATGAATCTCAAGCAGGGGAAAATTGCCGCATGTTTAATTGGTTTCAAAGAAGTAATCGAAAAATCTCCAGCCATTCCTAAATCAGACAGAGAAAAGGGTGAACTCAATCTGGGCATCGAAGGTTTTCTGAAGGCGTTATCGGCTCATAAGAAATTCACTGAAATATTTGGTGAAATGTCTTTTGGAGATACTGATCTGGAAACAAATCTGGAATTCATCAAAAGCATGATTGTAGCTCAGGAGCAGGAAATTGTATCGCGTGTTCAAAAAGATGAAGAAGCGGCGGAAGGCAAGCGGCTGGATATAGCGAGCATTGAACCAAAGAACAAAGAGGAGTTTGAGGGCAAGATTGAAGAGGCAATCAAATTAATAAATGAAGGTAAATTATCCCAGGCAATGGTGGAAATAATAAACACCAGTGAAAATATTAGGGAAGGGGTTATTCTTCATTACAATGCAATGGGGATGAAATCCCGTGAAATAAAACAATTTGATGAGGCGATTGCGAATTACAGTAAGGCAATTTCTGTCTCCCCTGAAGATGAAAATTTGCACTATAATATGGCGCGTGCTTATTTTGATGCAGGTAAGCTCGATAATGCCCAGGAATATTTAGGTATGGCGCTGAAGCTTAATCCGGAGTTCAAAGAAGGAAAAGCATTTTTCAATTACCTGTTGAAACTGAACCCGACAAATGAAAACAAGTCCAAAAGTGAAAAGAAAAAGGGCGGTATTTTTCAAAAAATTTTCAAATCGAAAAAGTGAAAAATCTCACCAATTAGTAAGACCAAAATTTTTTATTATGCACTTTCAATTCATCTATCAATTTACTTATTTTATGTGAGGGCATTATTTGTTCTTCAATAAAATATTTCCCGATTTTTGGTTGAAGCATTCTTTGCCGATCAAGTAACAGAACTAATTTGTGTTTGGAAATATGCCCGCGTCTGAGCGCGCATTCGCCGAATTTTTCACCCTTATTGCGTTGCCTGATGATATCCCTGACATCTTCGGAATCAATCCAATCCCAGCGCACAGCGATTGAGCCGATTGAAGGGCGTTGTAAGCGCTGCCACACAATAGCTTTGATCAATGTAGTCAGGGGAATATTTCCGGAATAATATAGATATTGTCCCAGTAGCAGTTTACGCTGAGGAATACGTCCGACATACCTTGTTGGCCTGGTAACATCATAAGCCCTTGCCGGGGTTGGTTTAACAGTCCATGTTTTTCGACGGTAAAGTGAGCCATCTTCACCAAGATGGTATTTCCATGGGCAATCAAGAAAACCTTTTAATAATTGGTAAGCTAAGTTAATTTCTTTGAATCTGTTCTCCAGCGAATCAGTTTTAACGGCAAGCATTACGGCTCGGTCGGGATGAGTCTCTAAAGCCTTTTTGCGGAAAGCAGCTTGCACACCTGATGGTTTCAGGTATCTCAAAAATTCAATCGATACATCGACATCCGTGCCAAAGAGAGATTCACAAGCGTTAAACAAATCCTGTTTGGAAACTTCAGCAGCAAGCAAAATTGAATCTCCTTTTCCCGGTAAAAGTAGAGGATATTAAAATAAATGTTCTTTAATTAATACCATAATGCACATAATTTATGCAAGCCTCAACAGCATATACGTTCAAAAAAATGTATAGATTTACATTACAGTCTAGCGCAGGGCAAATATGCGGGCAAAAATCAGACGTGCAAATGTTTGGGAATTGCGCAGGAAATCGACAAACGGGCGAAAGTGCGATATTCTTTTGCCATCAGGATTATAGACCACGCGTACCGGAGTTTCGATTACATTAAGACCTTTTCTTCTGGCCATAACCAGTATTTCCACTTCAAATTGAAAGCGCCGTGCTTTGGTAGTAAGTAACATCGCTTCCGGCAGGGGATAAAGCCTCATGCCGCTTTGCGAATCGGAAAGAATTGCACCGCCTGATACCCATACCCAGAAATTGGAAAACTTGCGCCCAAACCGGCTGGTCCAGGGAATATGAGCGCCTTCGATACCGGCCATGCCTTCACGCGCGCCGACAACAATGGGCCGCGTGCTTTGAGGTATTGCATCAATAAGCCTGTGAGCATCTTCAGGATAGTGCTGACCGTCGGCATCGATGGTAATTGCCCAATCGGCAACAACCGCTGCTGCGGCAAATCCGGTCATAATTGCCGCGCCTTTTCCCAGATTTTGATGATGCCGCAGAATTTGAATGCCTTCTATTTCTTTGATTTGATAGTAGGTATTATCAGTTGATCCATCGTCAACAACAAAGACGGGAAAGCCCAAGGCCTGTACATGCTTGACCACCTGTGCCACAGTACCGGCATGATTGTAAACGGGAATAATGAAGGCAAAGCCGTTTTTTTTCTCGATTTTCATAAAATTGACTCCGGAAGGAACGCCACCCCCCATGTCCCCGGTCCCATATGTGCGCCGGACGTCAGAGACAGGGGTTGCAATATAATTTCGGCCTTAGAATATTGTTTGCAAATTAATGGCTCAATTTTATCTTTCACCAAATCCAGATTGTCGGAGTACTCCAGCATAATGAGTGCGCGGGAATCTTTTGTAAGCGTTGAGCACAGTTTTGAAAGCGCCAAATCAATCTGCTCATGCTGATTTCGGACAACGCCGACTTTTTTGGCCCCTTCCGGCAGGGGCGATATTACCGGTTTCATTTTCAACATGTCGCCGAAAAACGCGCTAGTCTTTGATAGCCTACCGCCTGCTGCCAGATATTGCAGCTTGTCGAGAAATACATATTCCTCACAACTTGTTACCGCTTTTTGAGCAAACTTCCAGGTTTTTTCCAGATCGTTTGTTTGTGCCAGATAGCGGGCACAGGCCAAAACGATTGTTCCCAATCTGCCCGATGCCGCGCCGGTATCAATTATAAGAAGCCTGTCTTGTGGATCGTGCTCTTTCTTCCACTGCAGCGCCACCTGGTAATTGCCGGTATATATGGACCCGACACATAAATACAATACCTTTTCATAACGCAGTAGCACGCTTTCATAGTGCTGATGACGTTCATAAACTGAAGCCTGTGCTGTGGAAACCTTTACCCCTTTGCTCATCGCTGAGTATAGTTCCTGGGGATGTAAATAAGTTTCCGCAAGACTTCTTTCGCCAACATTGATGTAGCTGTTGAGAAGCGTCAGATTATAATGACCTGCATCCTGCCGTGTCACGGAACCTGCCGCATCAGTCATTATGTGTAATGATTGACCTGTCTTGGGAACCATGAATTCTTTAATTTGGGAAGCCAGATTGTCATCTTCCCAATTAACCATACTGCCCAGACCGGCAATCTGTGACTTAACCTTTTCACGGTCTTCAGTATGCAGATGGATTTTATAAAAATCACCTTCAGGAATGACAATAACACTTCCTTCAGTGCCGGTAATTTTCTTCAATTCATCAGAGGAAGAATCTGGAGCATTAACGACAAAATCAACACAGTATCCGAATTCCGTATTTTCCTGAAATGACGGTAATATCTGTAATCGGTTTTTAAATATTTCCGTAACCGGACGGTAATCATCCGCAAGACCGGCGAGTGTTTGGAAAAATCCTTCAAAAAAAATATACATGCCCAGAGCGCCCGCATCAACGACACCGGCCTTATTTAATTTGGGTAATAGTTCATAAGTTTCATGGACGGCTTTTGCAAGACGGTTCAGAATGTTATCAACTTCTTTTCGATCAGAACTTATAGAGTTTTTTGCAAGCGTTTCGGCGAGAACGTCAAAGACACTCAGCATTGTGCCGGGAAGCGGATTGCTCACCGCCTGCCAAGCTCTGTCGCTTCCAGCTTTTGCGCACGCTGCGAGATCAAGAACATTTTCTGCCATGTAAAAAGCGGAAAAAAATCGTGAGGCAATATTGCCGGAATTGCCGCGTGCCGATAAAAGAAGCTGATGAACAATTTTTTCTTTAGGCTGGCTGGATGCGCGCAGTGGAGTAAGGCTGATCGAAAGATTTCTTCCGGTATCTCCGTCGGCAACCGGGAATACGTTGATTGAATCGAGTAAATCACTCCAGGCTGCTACTCGTTCAACTCCTGCAACAAAAGAATTTTTCAGAGAGGGTTCCATATTAAAAGCCAAGGGCAGTTCGGATTTCCTGCGGAACGCTAAAAATAGTTTCCATTTCCGGAGCTTTTACCGTCACTTGTTCCGTGCGTCCGCGGGCGCAGATCTTGCCATCGACGACTCTCCGAATTTCAAAATCAACAACAAGTTTTACATGCGCGTCGATAAGTGTCGCCTTGCAAATAATTTCATCACGGTGGCGCAATGGGAAAATATGTTTTGTAGAAGTACGAATTATGGGAAAGAGTAATTGGTGCCGGTCATAATATGAGTAAAGCTCAACGCCGTTATGCTCGAATAGCGCTGCCCGTGCCATTTCAAAATAGTTTAGATAATTGCCGTGCCATACTATTTGCATGGGATCAAGATCAAAAAAAGGGACTTTAATTTTAACTTCAAAACTTTTTTGTTTTTCGTTCATTGTTTACACCAAGTTGCTATCACACAATAAAAAGTTGATTTACCAGGTATAATACGAAGTAAACTTTCAAAAAGTCATAGTTTTTTTGAAAGCAACTTGTTATTAATCCTGAAAAATTCTGAATATCTAATTGCCGCGCACATGTTTTCGATGTCTTTATCCAGTGGCCTGTCGGCAAGAACCGGTGCGCTGATAAACCTTATATTTTCAAGAGCCTTGGCCAGAAGCGGCCTTGCTGTTGTGTTATTTCTTATATCACATGCCTGGGCAGCAGCGAGCAAGTGGATGGAGACAACGCGTTCAGTGAGCTGACAAACTCTTTCGGCATCTCTGGCGGCGATTGTGCCCATGCTGACTTTATCCTGATTATGAGATTCTGTAGAGCGCGAAAAAGATGCGGCAGGCATTGTTGCTTTCAATGCTTCGGCTGTCAATGCGGAAGACGAAATGGACATGGCTTTGAAGCCATGATGCAGGGTTATTTCACCTGATGGTTTGCGCACCAGATCGCCGGGCAGCCCTCTGTTTAAATTTGGATTAACCAGCAGCATCACCTGACGGTCGCACATATCAGCGGCAGATGCCAGCGCGGCTTTCAGTCCATCCATGGCAAAAGCGATATGCCCGCCGTAAAAATTACCGCCCATTAAAACTTGTCCGGTAGCCGGGTCAAAAATGGGATTATCGTTGGAAGAATTAGCTTCAATTTCCACCCATTTTGCAATCCATGCAAGACCGTCATATAAAACGCCCAGCACCTGCGGTGCGCAACGCAGTGAATATGGATCCTGCAAAGTTTCCAGGGTATCATCTTCGAGTTGACGCGATGTAGCTCTGGCTTGTAAAAGGCGAGTGATTTCTGTCGCAACAAATGTCTGGCCCGGAAATGGTTTGGCTTCGGATATTACCGGATGGTAATGATGGGCGTTTCCTTTAATTGCATGAACTGAGAGCGCTGTGGCGTATATCGAGGCATTTAATATTCGCCATGACCTGTCTACTGCGAGGGCGGCAATTCCGGTCATTGTTGTCGTTCCGTTGACCATAGACAGCGGTTCTTTTGGCAGATACTGGTATGGTTTCAGTCCTGCCTTCTTCAGAGCCTTCGCTGTGGGTATTACAACTCCTTGATAAAATACTTCACGCTCGCCTGCCAGACACGCTCCGATATAAGACATCGGTGTTAAATCGCCGGAAGCGCCAACCGATCCTTCGCAGGGAACAACAGGCGTAATGCCGCAATTAAGGAAATTCGCCAATTGCTTAAGTAAACCAATCGAAACTCCGGAATAGCCGCGTGCCAGGCAAATAATCCGGCACAACATTGCGGCTCTTGTTTCTTCAATGCCGATTGGATCTCCGGTACCGCATCCGTGAAAACGAAATATATTGATGCCGTTTTTCATGGCGGCTTTCAGGGAGATGCGCTTACCGCAGGATTTGCCATACCCGGTGTTCACTCCATAAACGGCCACGCCGTCTTGCATAGATGCCATGAGCATTTTCTGTGTTCGTTCCATTCTCTTTAAGAAGCTGCCAGCTTCACTTATCTGAACAGATACCCCGTCTCGTGCTACGGCAATAATATCATCCAAACTGACATTGCCGCCGTCGATGATCACAGCAGACTTGCTGCCATTTTTTTTCATTAGATAAACATCTCCCTTCATTACTGGCGCACCCGTTGTTTGAATGTGCCGTCGAGTTTTTCTTTTTCCATCACATTTTTCAACAACTTGAACATTTTATAAGTTTGCGGTTCTTCCTCATAAAACTTTTCCCAGGCATAGTAATAAAGAGATTGCAATTCTTCGGGAGTCAGTAATTTGGGTTGAAAAACAACTTTTCCGCAAGTATAGTCGTTCCAGTCGTTGGAGATAATTCTTTTGGCGTTATGCATATCATCAAATGTCCTGGTATGCGGGAAGGGCGTAAGCACTGTAAATTCGGCCATATCCAGTTCAACTTCCAGAAGGAAATCAACCAGCTTTTTAATGTAATCTTCAGTGTGATAATCAAGCCCCAGAAGAATACTGCCTTCTACGGCAATGCCGTAATCGTGATAACGTTTAATCCGGTCACGGATGAAATCAGATGAATCGAAAATTGCCTGATACACAAACCACGCGCCCGCTTGAGCCGCCAGATCCAGCACCTTGTCATCATCTTCAATGGGATGACAACACCACTTCTTTTTCAGGGGAATCATTTCTTTGAACAATCCCATTTCCCATTCTTTATCCTGTGCCAGCGAATTATCGACGATGAAAAGCCGGTTATTGTCAATGCTGGCCATTTCTGCAATCACTTTATCAAAAGGGCGGGGGCGGAAACTTCTGCCTCCAAGAAAATTAACACAGCAGGGATAACAGTTGAAGCGGCAGCCACGCGATGCGTGTACCAGATCGACCATCTGTACGCCGCGGTAATTATACATCTCGCGGTTTAAAATGCTGCGCCTCGCCGTCCCTACATTTTCAATTGGCGGGAAATCCTGCATATAGTTATAAACCTTTTGCAGTTTGCCTGCTTTAAAATCGGCAAATACCTGCTCCATCCTGCCTTCGGCTTCGCCTAAGAATACCGCATCGGCATGCCCCTGCGTTTCTTCGGCATGCAGCATTGTGGCGATGCCGCCGAATATTACTTTAATCCCTTTTTTACGGAAGATATCGGCTATTTCCCAGCCACGTTTTATTTGAGCCGTCAGCATTACGGAGATACCGATAAAATCAGCCGCCTGATCGAAGTCGATCGGCTGCACGTTTTCATCAATAAATTCCACATCCACGTAATCGGGCAGTGTAGCGCCAAAAACAACCGGTCCATGCGGCGGCAATATAAAAGGTGTTTGTCTGTCCAGCTTTTCCCACTTCGGATAAATTAATTTAAATTTCATATTTCCTCTTTTTTCAATCAATTAGTAATTGCTTTGCCAATAATCTGCTTCATAATCTCGTTTGATCCCGCCAGAATTCGTGTAATACGAATATCACGCCAGGCGCGGGCAATAGGATACTCTTCACAGTAGCCATAACCGCCGAAAAGTTGCAGACAGCGGTCGGCAACTTTCCAGGCCATTTCCGTAATCCAGAATTTGGCCATCGATACATCAATGACCACAGAGTTCTTCTGCCAGTGTTCTACAATCAGTTTGTCGACAAAAGTCCTGCCGATTTTTACATCGGCTGCCATTTCGGCAAGGGCAAATTGTGTATTTTGAAATTTTGTTAACGGTTTTCCAAATACTTCGCGCTCTTTACAATATTTAATGGTTTCTGCCAACATAAATTCTGCCGCTGTTATAGCGCCAATAGTGCAAATCAGACGCTCCTGTTGCAGATTTTTCATTAAATTTTTAAAGCCTGTTCCTTGCGCTCCAAGGCGGTTCTCTTTGGGAATTCGGCAATCATTAAAAAAAAGTTCCGCCGTATCCTGAGAGCGCCAACCGACTTTTTTGAGTACTTTCCCCTTTTCAAAGCCGGGCGTCCCTGCTTCCACTAAAAACAAATCAACCGCGGCATGCGGATTGGTCTCATTTGGATTTTTGGCAGCCACTATAACAAGATCGCAATTTATGCCATTGCTGATAAATGTTTTTTGACCATTGAGAATAAACGATTCTCCATCTTCAGTGGCCGTTGTCTTGATTCCGGCCAGATCGCTTCCCGCCTGCGGTTCCGTCATGGCAATTGCCATAAGTATATCACCGCTAATGCAGCCCGGAAGATATTTTTTCTTTTGCTCTTCGCTTGCCAGTTGCAAAAGATAAGGAACAACAACATCGCTGTGGAGGCGCGCGGAAAGCCCGTAAAAATTTGCCCTGGCCATTTCTTCGATCAAAATTGCCGAGTAGAGAAAATCAGCATCCTGTCCGCCGTACTCTACAGGAACTGCGGTGCACAAAAAACCGTTATCGCCCAGTTTTTTCCAAGCCCAGCGGGGAATAATGCCTTCTTCTTCCCACTGATCAATATGCGGAACGATTTCTTTTTCCAAAAACCTGCGGAATGTATCCCGGAAAATTCTATGTTCTTCCGAATAAGGTATTATATCCATTTTTACTTGCCTTCAAGACGGTTTTTTAAAATTCTTTTCAGGACTTTTCCAGATTGATTGCGGGGAAAGTCATCAACAAAAAATATTTTCTTGGGGATCTTATAATGGGCGATTTTATCATGCAGGGCTGATAATATTTCAGCCTCCGAAATCCTTGCATCTTTCTGCAGGATGACAAAAGCCCCGACTACTTCTCCCCTTTTTTGATCGGTCATTCCTACAGCGGCAGCTTCCTTTATTTGAGGAAGCGTCTGAATTGCCCTTTCCACTTCGACAGGATAAATATTTTCACCGGAAGATATAATCATCTCCACTTTTCTACCGACTATATAAACGAAGCCGTCTTCATCGCGGCGTCCCATGTCGCCGGTATGAAACCAGCCTCCCTGCATCGCTGAGGCGGTTGCCAGATCTTTTCGCCAATAACCGGAAAAAACATTCGGACCCTGGACGATAATTTCTCCGGCTGAATTTGCCGGAAGATTGTTTCCGTTGTCATCAACAATGCGAAGGTTCACATGAAAAACCTCCTTGCCCACGGACCCTGCTTTGCGAATGGAATCTTCCAGATCAAGCGATGTGAGACGTCCCGTTTCAGTGAGGGCGTAACCCTGCACAAAACCGACTCCTTTTTCTTCCTGATATTTTTTGATTATAGCCAAGGGGATCGGCGCGCCGCCGGAAATAAAAAAATGAACATGAGCCAGATCCGCATCTTTCCATTCTTCAACTTCTGTCATCATCTGAAACATTACCGGTACGGCAAACAAGTAATTTATTTTTTCCCGGCAGACAATTTTAAGCATTTCCGATGCGTTGTAAAAAGTGCTGATCATAATGCTGCCACCGGCATATATAATGGGAGTAACAGAGGCAGCAAGCGCCCCGATATGAAACAGCGGGGCCACAACCAGTGATTTATAAGTTTTGTTGATACCGTAGCCCAGAAGCGAATGAATTGCCCCGAAGAGAATATTTTGATGAGTTAGCACCGCTCCCTTGGGGTCGCCTGTTGTGCCGGAAGTGTACATGATAAAAAGTGGATCATTAAGGCCGACATTTTCTGGCTCCGGCAATTCAATTCCTGAAAAGCCATCAACCGCTTCCGCAAAAACAGGATCATCTTTCAGATCTTCTCCGCCATGGCGTAAATACTGTTTTAGCCCGGTATTAGCTGATTTAATTTCCCGGACTTTATCGGCAAATTCAGAAGAGTAAATCAATGTGTCGGGTTCGGAATCTTTGAGAATAAATAACAGTTCCGGTACAGCCAGTCGCAGGTTCAGCGGTACCATAATCGCGCCGGTTTTAGCACAGGCAAAAAATATTTCCAGAAATTCAGAACAGTTGGACATCAGCAGGGCTAAACGCTCTCCCTTTTTTATACCCAAGTGTCCAAGGGCGTGAGCAGTTTTGTTTACCTGTTCATTGAATTGCAGATTATTATATGTTTTGTTTTTTTCGGTTAAAAACGGTTTATCCGGCTGAATTATTGCCCGTTTAGTGATCCATTCGCCGATGTTCAATTTATTGCCTCCCCATTATCACTTGCCGAATATCAAATATGCGTATGTCCCGCCAAAAGAAATCCCGGCTAGAGCAGCGTTATTGATGGCCATCTCTTTTTTTTCTCCGGCAACAAACTCTAATGGCCGCAAAGGGTTTATCATACCTACCACAGGCGGCAAGATATTTTTTTCCAAAGACAGGGCTAATGCGCAAGCCCGAATACCGCCGCCGGAGAAGCTCTCCCCTATAGCACCTTTGAGCGAAGTAATTAACGGTTTTTTTTCTAAACCTTCAAATATTTCGGCATACGCTTGCGCCTCTACGGCATCGAGAACCTCGCCGCCGTTAGCTGACGCGGAAACAGCTTGTATGTCGTCAGCAGTCCTTTCCGCATTTTTAAGTGCCCGGCTTATTGTTCTTTTTATGCCATCTGTATTTTCCGGCCAATCGGTAGGTTTTGTGGGTGATGATCCCATGCCTACACCTTTAATTTCGCAATAAGGCTGATGGCCTCTTTCCATCGCAGATTCTAAACTCTCCAGACAAATAATTCCGCAACCCTCTCCGGCTATCGTGCCATTGCGATCAATATCAAAAGGACGGCAAGCTTCCGGCCCGCCATTTTGACCGGAAAGAGCGGCAAATCTTGTCAGAACCTCATAATAAAATTTAGATAAAATGTCCACCCCGCCGGTAAGAATAAAATCAGCCGCGCCGCGCCTTATTTCCGCTGCGGCATAGGCAATCGCTATTTCGGCGGAAACCGCAAAATGTGTTACAGTTGTGTTGATGCCGCGAAATCCCAGCTCAATTGACGTGTGACCGGCCGGGGCATTCATCACCGTGTTAGGAACCAGAATCGGGTTAGCCAAAGCCGGCCCCTCGGTTAGCAGAGTAGAGGCGAACTGAAGAGTTACATCCGTTGCGCCAAAGGCAGTACCCAGGATAATGCCTATGCGATCACGATTTTCTGACGTCACCTCAACCCCCGCGTCTTGCAGCGCCATACGAGCGGATGCCGCTGTCATCAGCGCTATTTTGTCCATCCGCCGCAGGTTTTTTACGGAAATGAAATCCCGCGGAGTAAAGTTAGTCACTTCCGCGCCCATGTGAGAGGGAAAAGAACTTGTATCAAAACTATTGATTGTATCAATTGCACAGTCGCCTGCAAAAAGTCTCCGCCCAAACTCTTCTTTGCCGATGCCCATTGGAGTAACCATGCCGATACCGGTTACAACTGCGCGCCGGGCGTTATCCACTTGCCTGTTTTTATACATGACGCGCTCCTGCTCCGTCATATCTGCCGAAGATAACGGTTGTGTTATTGCCACCGAAGGCAAAGGAATTGGAAAGAATAGTGCGCAGATTCGCTTTTCTTGAACCGGAAGTTACATAATCCAGATCACACAAAGGATCGCTATCCTGATAGTTGATTGTCGGCGGGATAAATCCATGAAGGAGCGCCAGCATACTGACAATTCCTTCCAGGGCGCCGGCGGCGCCTAAGGTGTGCGCGTGCATCGACTTGGTTGAACTGACCGGAATCTTATAGGCACGCTTGCCGAATAGCTCTTTGATTGCCTTGGTTTCCGTAACATCATTGACCGCTGTGGCCGTGCCGTGCGCGTTGATATAATCTATATCGTCGATGGTAAGCCCGCTGTCGAGGAGCGCCGCCTGCATGGAACGAATAGCACCGGACGCTTTTTCATCAGGAGAGGTCATGTGAAAAGAATCACAGGTAACGCCGTACCCTAGAATTTCGCCATAAATTCTGGCGCCTCTTTCTATCGCTGAATCCAATTCCTCCAGAACCATTATTGCCGCAGCCTCGCCCAGGGAAAGGCCGGCGCGGTTTTTATCAAAAGGTCTGCAGACATTCGGATCAACCGACTGAAGCGCGTTAAAGGCGGCATAAGTGATTCGGCACATCGGTTCTACACCACCGGCAAGCATCATGGACGCCTGACCGCTGACGATTAAATCCCGGGCATAGCCTAATGCTGTAGCACCTGCGGAGCATGCTGTCATAAATGTTGTTTTTGGGCCAAAAAGTCCCAATTCCGAAGCAATCCGGTCAGCCGAAGATGCGCAATAAATTGTGGAGAGTTGAGAAAAGCGGGCCTTAGTGGCTCCTTTTTTCAGCAGCTCCATATAAAAGCTTTCCGCCTCCAGAAGGCCTCCGGAGCCGCCGCCGATTGCCACACCCATTTCTTCTTTTAGCGAGCCGGGCAAAGGATAAAGCCCTGCATCACGCAAAGCTTCCAAAGTGGCGGCAAAAGAGATCATATCGGCACGCGACATTCTCTTGGTTGTAAAGTCTCCGGGGATATAATCGCGGGGGGTAAAGTTTTTAATCTGACCGCCTTTATGAGTGCGGAATTCGGTTGTGTCGAAGAGGTCAAGCTCCTTGATACCGCAGGTACCTGACTGCAATGCTGACGCAAAATCTGCAACACTATTGGCAATGGCGTTGAGTGTTCCTATCCCGGTGATTACAATGCGTTTATCCAAAACAATGCCCTGATATGAGTTATAAAATACGGTTATTTAAGGTTGATGCTTTTGTCAAAAGTCCATTGTCTCATTGCCAGTTTACGACAGTGAACGTGGCAATCTGGCAATATTATAATTTCTGTTCCAGCAAATTTGTTGGTACTTAAATTGGCAGGTGTAAAAAGTCAAACAAATATTGAGTGTAGATCAATTTGTTTATTAAAACTGTCAGTGCTGGTGGAGGAAATTATTATGATAGCAACTGTAAATATTGATTATAAACAATACTTCCTGAAGTTAGAAAACAACATAAGTGAGTAAAAGTAGGCGATTTTAAATAGTAAATAAGCGTCTGCTATGCCGAGAATAGTATTGACTTCAGGCTATTTGAGAGTAAGGTATTAATGAGGGCAAAAATGAACAGAACAAATTCTCGCTAATTTATTTAAGTATTTAATTTTTAACAATTTTCCGTATATTCATCTTTAAGCATTCATACCCCTGTCCTTTTGGACAGGTAGTTAAACAAATCTTAATAATATATAAGTTCCCAATGTATAATTAACTGATTCTCAAATTTAATAGAAAAATTACTAATCAGGTTTTGTTGTGATCATCGGCTATTGATTATTTTTTGAGATGCTCCTATGGAAGATGAAAATAAAACCAATAAACAATTGATCACGGAACTAGGCGAACTGCGCCAATCTGTAGTCACTCTTAAAGTTATCGAAGAGCAATTCAATCAGGCAAAAGTTGATCAGGAAAAATTCACCAAAGCATTTCTGCAAAACTCAATTCCCGTTTCCATCGCTACCTTGAAAGAAGGACGAATTATTGACATTAGTGATGCCTTTCTCGACTTGATAGGACGTAAGCGGGATGAAGTTATCGGGCACACATCAATAGAACTTGGACTTCTTACGGAAGAACAGAGAGCATATGCTTTGAATGAGTTAAACAAAAGTGGACGTATTAAAAACTTTGAAAGTGCAATAAATTTACCTGGCATCGGGCTGAGATATGGAATATTCAATACAAACATTATTAGCCTTAACAATGAAGATTGCTTACTGATGAACTTTCAAGACATCACTGAGCGTAGGTGTTTGGAGGAAGCGCTTTCAGCATCAGAGATCAAGTATCGCAAGCTGCATCAAAGCATGAGGGACGCCTTTGTAAGTGTTGATATGGAAGGCTATATCAAGGATTACAATGATGGTTATCTGAATATGCTGGGCTATGCACCTGAAGAACTCAGCAAATTCAAATATAATGACCTTACACCAGAGAAATGGCATAAGATGGAAGCCGACATTGTTGAAAATCAAATCCTCACGCAAGGCTATTCGGATATATATGAAAAAGAATACCGCAGAAAAGATGGTACTGTCTTCCCGGTGGAGCTGCGAACAGTGCTGTTGAGGAATGCTGCGGGAAACCCGGACGGCATGTGGGCCATTGTTCGCGATGCCACTGAGCGCAAAAAGGCGGAGTTGAAAATACAGGAAAGCGAAGAGAAATATCGGCATATATTTAACGGTTGCGGTGACGCAATCTTCATCCATGATAAAGAAGAACGGATGCTGGAAGTCAACCAGCAGGCCTGTGAACAATTCGGTTACACACACGCGGAACTGATGTCAATGAAGATCAATCAGTTGGATTCACCGGAGGAAGTTCCGAAAATTCCGGAACGTATAAATAGGGTGATTAGTAAAGGGAGTTTCATATTTGAAATCGCGCATCGGCGCAAGGATGGAACAAATATCCAGCATGAAGTGAACTCACAGCAGATCATCTGGCATGGTCAGCAGGCGATAATGAGCATTTGTCGCGATATCAGCGAACGCAATAAAAAGACGGAAATCCTTGCGCAATCGGAATATAAATATCGCACGATTACAGAAAATCTAATCGATTATGTATGTTTAGTGGATATGAATAGTGTCTATCAATACGTGATTAATTCCAAAGTAATACTGGGATATGAACTTGAAGATATGGTTGGAATTTCAAGTTTCAGCATTACCCATCCTGAGGACCTGGCACGGATTACAGGAATCTATAAAGAAGGTATTGAAAATATGTGGCATGAAATCAGCTATGAAACAAGGCTCCGTCATAAGGATGGCCGCTATGTGCCAATGGAGATTAGAGCGCGAACATTTTATGATTCGGAGGGGAAAACTGTTGGAGCTGTCCTTGTAGGCAATGATATAACAAAATACCGGGAAATCCAGAACGTACGTTCTAATAAAATAAATCCTTTGACGTATAAACTGCTTAGTCCGCGTGAAAAAGAAATGCTGGGCTGGATTATGCAGGGGAAAAGCACGTGGGATATATCCTTAATCATCAATATAAGCGAGAGGACGGTGAAATTTCATATTGATAACGCAATGAAAAAGCTAAGTGCTCTCAATCGCGCTCACGCTGTGGCTATTGCCATGGAAAATGAACTGATCAATAAATAATTAATTATCGTGTTATAATATTGATATTATTAAGCAATCAC
>JANXZU010000142.1 GCA_025355345.1 Syntrophaceae bacterium | reverse complement strand
CCATTTTCTGGTGCGTGAAATAATGATTCCTCGCACTCAGATAGTTGCGGTGAGCACTGAAGCCACTATTGACGAAATTATTCAGGAAGTAGTCGAATCCCATTATACACGTATTCCAGTTTATCGCGGAACAATTGATAATATCATCGGCATATTGAATGTTAAAGATCTGCTGAAATTCTGGTCACGACAAATTACTAAAGAAGATATTTTATCATGTCTTATCAAACCATATTATATACCAGAGACTAAGAACACCCATTTATTGTTTTCCGAATTAAAAGAAAATAAAAAACACATAGCGATTGTGATCGACGAATACGGAGGTACATCCGGTCTGGTGACGCTGGAAGATCTGCTCGAAGAAATTGTAGGCGAGATTCGTGACGAACACGAGGTTGGAACTGGTACTGATTGCATTTCTCAGTTACCAGACGGATCAATAACGTTGGATGGCCGGACGGAAATTGAAAAAATTGAGGAGTATTTTAATATTAGTCTGGAAAAAGGAAGGTATGAAACACTAAGCGGTCTTATATTAAACTTTACAAAAAGGATTCCTCTAACCGGTGAGAATTTGCAGATAGGTGGATTGGATATCAAGATAGAAAATGCCGATGAACGCACCATTAAAAAAGTCAAAATCAAGGAAATCAAAAAAAATAATTCTAATGAAAAGTAAAGTAATCGCTCCAGCTGACAACCGTTTTGGGAACAATATAAATTTTATAATAAACATTTTTTTCGCAATTCTAAGCGGAGCATTGCTGATATTATCTTTCCCAAAGCCTGGTTGTGGTTTTGTCGCCTGGTTCGCCTTTATTCCACTTCTATTTGCATTACATAGAACAATATTAATCAGGCAGGCACTGCTGCTGGGTTTTATCACCGGATTTGTCGGCTATATTGGGATAATCTATTGGATTGCTTATGTAGTAGTTAATTATGGATACCTGCCGATATATCTCGGAATTATATTAATGCTGCTGCTAGCCAGTTATTTAAGTGTTTATCTGGCTATATTTACTGCCGGGATTGCTTATTTCAGAAATAAGATCCCTCTGTATTTGATAGCTCCTGTTTTGTGGGTTTGTCTGGAATATTGCAAATCGCAAATGTTTACCGGATTCCCCTGGGAGAATCTTGGTTATTCCCAGTATCTAAATTTATACCTTATTCAATTTGCCGATATTTTAGGTGTATTCGGATTGTCATTCTTAATTATTTTGGTCAATGTTGCTTTATTTGAAATTATTACTAAAAGGTCTAAACGAGAGTATATCATAGCGGCAGCAGTATTTCTGATTCTGATCAGCGTTTACATATATGGAATCTTGCGGTTGAATAGTATTGATAAGCTATTGCAAAATGCATCAACACCATCAATGGAAGTATCATTAATCCAGGGCAATATTGATCAATCGATTAAATGGAATGAAAATTTCCAGAAGGAAACTCTCAACATCTACGAAGATATTTCTTTAAAGAATATGCCGGCAAGTGGTGGACTAATTATATGGCCGGAAACAGCAGTTCCGTTCAATTTTCAGGATGAAAATGATTTAAGCAGACAGATTAGAAATTTATCGATTAAGACAAAAAGTAATTTTATATTCGGGTCTGTCAGTTATTTACGAAGAAGTAATTACATTGATTTTTACAATAGCGCTTATCTCATATCTTCGGATGGTGAGGTCAAAGGTAAATATGATAAAGTTCATCTTGTGCCTTATGGTGAATACGTTCCCTTGCGCAATGTATTCCCTTTCATTAAGGGGCTAACCGCAGGAATTGGTGATTTCAGTACTGGAGATGGATATATACCACTATCTGCGTCAGGCGGGAAAATAGGAGTTTTAATCTGTTATGAAGGAATCCTGCCCTACGCCGCCAGAATGTATAAAAATGAATCTGCCGAAATATTGGTGAACATTACCAACGATGCCTGGTTTGGATCCACTTCCGCTCCCTATCAGCACCTATCCATGACAATATTTAGAGCTGTGGAAACGCGTTTTTATCTGGTAAGAGCAGCGAATACAGGTATCTCGGCAATTGTTGACCCACGAGGACAAATTGTCGCAAAGACAAATATCTTTCAAAAAGAATCATTGAAAGGTAATGTGAAATTATTAAAGATACCAACTTTTTATGCTCAATATGGTGACATATTGGTTGGTATTTGTTTTATGTTATGTATCTTTTGTTTATTATGGAGCTTAAAAGGGAGATTAAGAAATGCAGACAGAAAACATTCAAGAAAAAATAAGTGATTTAAAAAAGCGAATTAAATATATAGGGGACTGCCTTTGACGTTGCGGAATTGGAATTAAAAATTAAGGATTTGGAAGTATTGTCCGCAAAAAATGATTTCTGGGAAAATCCGGATACTGCCCGTGAGGTTCTTCAAAAAAAGACGAAACTTACTGATAACCTTGACAAGTGGAAAAAATTTAATAAAGAGATAAATGATATAGAAATTCTTTGGGATATTGCGTTTCAAGAGAAAGAAGAGAATGTTCTGCAGGATTTAACATCTGATATGGACACGCTTACCTCTTCCGTATGTCAGGAAGAAATCAAAATGATGCTCTCAAGTGAACAAGACCCAATGAATGCTATAATATCAATTCACGCAGGAGCAGGAGGGACAGAAGCTCAGGACTGGGCGGAAATATTATTGCGTATGTATTTGCGGTGGGCTGAAAAAAAAGGATTTACAACAAAAATTATCGATCATTTGCCGGGAGATGAAGCTGGTATTAAAAGCGTGTCGTGCACTATAGAAGGTGAGTACGCCTATGGATATGCTAAAGCGGAAATAGGTATCCACCGCCTCGTTCGCATATCGCCGTTTGATGCTAATTCAAGACGGCATACATCGTTTGCGTCTGTCTTTGTTTATCCGGAAGTTGATGACGAGATAAAAATTGAAATCAATGAAGATGATTTACGTATTGATACTTTTCGTTCGGGCGGTAAAGGCGGGCAACATGTAAATAAAACCGATTCTGCTGTCAGAATTACGCATCTGCCAACGGGAATCGTTGTGCAATGCCAAAATGAACGTTCTCAGCACAAGAACAAAGCAATGGCGATGAAGTATCTTAAGTCCAGACTTTATGAACGGGAGCTTCAACAAAAAAATGATGAAAAAAATGAAGTGAATAAACTGAAAAAAGATATTGCATGGGGCAGTCAGATTCGATCATATGTTTTACATCCATATAAGTTGGTTAAGGATCACCGGACAAATATGGAAAACGGCAACGCTAGTAAAGTGCTGGATGGAGATATAGATGAATTCATTCAGGCTTATCTCATGAATTTCACGAGCCGCGTTTTCCCTTCAAATTAACACGTAGTTATTTGATCTATTAATTGATTTATGATCAAAAAGACAAATAGAAACAAGTTAATAATATTTTGGTGAAAACAAAAAGTATGCTATTAATTTTTTTATAAAAAAATTAAATATTTTTAATCGTATTGAGATGTTGGAAGAACGATATACATAAATATAAAAATGCTTAGGAGCAAGTCTTGATGATAATAATAAAAAAATACTTAGCCGTTATTTGTTTTATATTTTGCTTGTGTTTAATCATTCCCACTTTATGTTTTGCTGAAAATTTACCCGAGAATAATCCAATTGATAATTCTGACAGTAATAATGCGGTTTCCACACCGCAAAAACAAGATAATTCCAAAACGGATAATACATCCGATAAAAGTTCAGTAAACACAATTGCTCCCTCCGCGCAGACTGATAAAGAAAGAGAGACAGAAGAAGAGCAGGATTTAATGGAAAAAGCGCTCGATTTACTGGAAGTTGCCGATACTTTTTGGGAAAAGGGAGATGTAGAAAATACATTAAATACTTTGGATAAAGCGTATGCTTTAGTCCTCGATACTAATGGAGATTTAGCTGTAGCAAGACAAAAAGATGACTTACGTCTACTGATTTCTAAACGCATATTATCTGTATATTCTGCCAAGCAAACGGTTACTAACGGAAAAGCCAGTGAAATACCATTAATCATGAATGCCGATGTGGAAAAGGAAATCCGATCATTTCAGGGAGGAGAACGCGAGTTTTTTATTTCCTCTTATCAGAGGTCAGGACGTTATCGTGCCGTTATTACAAAAGAGCTAAAAAAGGCGGGTATACCTGAAGAGTTGTTTTGGCTTCCTCTGGTGGAAAGTGGTTTTAAAATACAGGCATATTCGCGTGCCCGGGCACTAGGTTTGTGGCAATTCATTCCTTCCACAGGATATAAATTCGGCCTGAGTCGAGATGAATGGATTGATGAACGCATGGATGTAGAAAAATCAACTCTGGCAGCAATCGCCTATTTAAAGGAATTACACAGCATGTTTGGTGATTGGCTGACGGTTCTTGCGGCATATAATTGTGGAGAAGGTAGGGTTCTGAGGGTTATATCCAGGCAGCATATAAATTACTTTGACCGTTTTTGGGATCTGTACAATCAGCTACCTCGTGAAACTTCTCGCTATGTTCCCAGATTTTTAGCCACATTACACATAATCAAGAATCCGCAAAAATATGGAATTGATTTAGGTAATGATATCGAAAAACCAATCCCCTTCAGTACGGTTAGCGTTAATAAAGTGATGAAACTCCATGATATTGCAGCAAAAATAGAAGTTACAGAAGATGTAATGAATCTGTTGAATTCGGAATTAAGACACAAATTAACGCCGGATAGCGAATATGAATTAAAAATTCCCACGGAAGCTTTAGCAAAGTTTAATTTAGTAGTAAGTGAAATACCCGAAACTGAAAAACCACGTTTTACAGGTAGAACTGTTTTCATCAAACACAGAGTGAAAAACGGCGAAACAGTTGCATCGATTGCGAAAAGATATAAGGTTTCAGCCGAGACTATAACTTCTTATAACAAAAAAAGCGCAAAAAAAAGATTAATTGTTGGACAAATGTTGAATATACCTATATTTCGTGAAGCCCGTTTAGCAAAAAATAAATCAAGGTTAAAGAACAAAAGTACACAGGCGGCTTTTGTTGATGGCAGAAAGTTATACAGGGTAAAAAGGGGTGACACTTTATTAAACATAGCTAAACGCTTTGACATTCCTCCCACTCAAATTAAAGAAATAAATAATTTAAATAATAACTCCATTCGGATTGGTCAGACACTAAAACTTTCCAAAACAGAAACAAATAATTCTTCTGAGGCAAAGAATGAAGAAAATAAAAGCACCTCAAATATGGAGAAAAAAGCAAAAATTGTTAATGAAACGTTATCTGCCTCAGATATAGATTCCTTGGGTACAAATAAATACATAGTTACAAAAGGTGACAATATATCAATAATTGCTAAAAAAAATAACACAACTTCGGCAAAATTAATGAAATTAAATAATATTTCCGGGGATGAAACGCTTAAACCTGGTCAAGTATTGATTGTAAAATAAAATTTAATGAATGCGCGTTAAATAATATTGGACTTTCCAGAGTTCAACATTCCAAATAACTCTCTTTCTTTTATCTGCATTTTAGTTGTTTGAGTTTTGGTTGTGTTTTCGTGATTGAAACCCAGTAAATGCAGTAGTCCATGGATTATTAAAAAATCAATTTCTTCAGATAATGAAAGATTACTCGTAGCTGCGTCTCTTTGCGCCGTTTCCGCGGAAATAACAATATCACCTAAAATATCAGGATTGATATTCCCGTATTCACCTTCCTGTAAAGAAAAAGAAAGGACATTTGTCGAGTGATCTCTTTGCAAATAGTGTTTATTGAGTTGCTTAATAGTATTATCATCGACAAATGTAATGCTTAGTTCCTTATTGGCGCAGTCCAGAATATTCAGGAGTTTAAGGACAACGCTACGAATTTTTCGGCGATCAATATTAATTTTGGTCTGATTGTTTTCGATTTGAATTTTCATTAGCATCTTTTTTGCCGTTAGTTTCTTTTGCCGCCGATTCCGGATAATCAACGCGATGGTGAAAAATTCCGGTGAGAATTTTAGTGAATGTATCCGCTATGGTATTTAAGTTTCTTAATGTTAATTCGCACTCATCAAGTTGTCCATCCATATAGATGCGTTCAATTCTTTCTCTGACTAAAGAACGAATTCTTGCCGGAGTTGGGTTAGATAAGGTACGCGAAGATGCTTCAATAACGTCCCCTATCATCACAAGGCCGGCTTCTTTAGTTTGCGGCTTGGGTCCTGGATACCGGAAATCACTATCCGATAAAGAACGGATCGATTCATCCTTGTTTTTTTTTGCCTTGTCATAAAAGAAACTGACAATATTATTCCCGTGATGTTGGCGGATGATATTAATAATCTGCCGGCCGAGTTTAACTTGAGATGCTAGTTCACATCCATCTTTGACATGAGAAATTATAACTAGGCTGCTCATTTTAGGAGATAACTTGTCATGTCTGTTATCATAATTGGGCTGATTTTCAATAAAGTACTGAGGTTTTGTCAGTTTACCTATATCATGATAGTAGGCGCTTACTTTTGCCAGCAGAGAATTGGCTCCGATAGCTTCAGCTGCTGCTTCAACAAGAGATGCTACAATAATGCTGTGATGATAAGTACCGGGTGCTTCAATAATCATTCTTTGAAAGAGCGGTTGGTTGAGATTTGCCAGTTCCAAAAGTTTAATGTCAGTAATGAAACCGAAGGCACTTTCAAAAATGGGGGTAATACCGGCGACGAGAATTCCAGTAATAATACCTCCGACAAAACCCATAATAAAGCGTGAAAATAAATCATTAAATAAATTACCCGTTAATAGATTCATGCATAATATTGCGACAATATTCACAATGCCTAAAAATATACCTACTTTTAAAAACGTAGCACGCTTGCGGCTATTAACGATATGATAGGAAGCGGCTACCGATCCGAGAAAAGCAAATAACGGGAAAATTATTTTTTCATCAAACAAAAAACCAATCAAAAATGAAACCATAATGCTTAAAATTAAAGCTACATTTCTATTTATTAAGACAGCAACAATCATTGCTCCGAATGCAAAAGGTATGGCAAAAAAACAAGTGTCAGTTGATATTGAGGTGAACGCTCTATTAACAGCGTTGGAGATAAAAATTCCCACTTTAATAATTAGTATTTGCAGTACAATTATAATACCAAAGACAAGCAAGTCGATATTGGAACGCTGGGGAATATTAAACCAATTTCTCGTTCGCCATAAATACATGATGCAGGACAGAAAAAGAGCTGTGAGGAAAATTCCAATAAGAACTAAAATGCCTGAAAATTTACTGTCTCCTTTAGATTTATAAAAGGCATCTAATTTTGTAAGTTCTAAATAACCAATTTTTTGTCCTTCGCGCACGATCATTTCATTTTTATCAACTTGGAAGAAAACAGGTTTTACTTCATCCACAGATGAAATCTTCTTCTTTTCAGTAGCATCTTTATTAAAAGTAAGATTTGGTTCGATTAGTTTTTTAGCAAGGGAAAACACAACCTGTCGTACATCTTCTGCTTGTTCCTGATCTTTAAATATTAAGTTTATTTTTTTTAAGATAACAGAATCGATTTCATTTATATTTAAGATCGGATTGAGATATTTTATTTTATTTTCGTTCTGAGTTGATACAGTTCGAATAACTATACCTTTTTCTTTTTCCTGTTGATTGAAGTTGACGTTGGTGATGAACTTGCCATCGTAGATGGATGAAATAAGGCGGGACATTTTTTGCTTTAACTCATTTGAAGATCGATGGTCTTTTAAAATGACAAATTCTTGTGAAGCCAGAGAAATGCCTAAAGCCGTTTCCATAATTTTTTTTGCTTTTTGATTTTCATTAATGTTCAGGGAGCTGTTTTCGGGTTTTTTTTCCTTAGGCAGACGTTGATAATAGTCATCAACAGATGCAAGAGATTTTAAAAATTTATTTTTTATGGCGAAGGCGATATTACTGTCAAAATCGTAAAAAGGCTTGATATTTTCCGCGGTGTCATCTTTTTTTTGTTTGGTTGACAATTGGTCTTCGACTAAGAAATCACGATCAGCCTTAATATCATGGGCAGCAATCATACCCTGTTTTAGCTTCGGTGCCGAAAAATTAATTTCAGGCGCCAGAATTACGGCTAAAAGCAGACAAAGAACAATACCAATAGCCCATCTTTGAAATAGATTGTTTTCCAAAAGACTAAAGAAGAATTTATATTTCCCCTTTAATTTATTAAAGGCCTTTATTATATTATTAGTAGTCGAGTTAATTAAGTCCATATTATTTTTTTGAATTATCTCTTCTTTCTTTATCTAATCGAGCATAGGCTTTAATTATATCCTGAACTAAGGGATGACGCACAACATCAATTTCTGAAAAGCGAACAAAACGTATGCGCTGAGCTTTTTTCAAAATTGTTTCGGCTTCTACTAATCCTGAAACTTTATCCGCTGGTAAATCAACTTGTGTAATGTCTCCCGTGATTATGGCTTTGGAACCAAACCCTAATCTGGTTAAAAACATTTTCATTTGTTCAGATGTCGTATTTTGCGCTTCATCTAAAATAACAAAAGCGTCGTTAAGAGTTCTGCCACGCATGAAAGCAAGAGGCGCAACTTCTATCAGACCTTTCTTGATCAGTGTTGTTGCCCTTTCCAGATCAATCATGTCATAGAGGGCGTCATACAAAGGCCGAAGATAAGGATTTACTTTTTCCGCCAAATCACCCGGTAAAAAACCTAGTCTTTCACCCGCTTCTACTGCCGGACGCGCCAGAATGATACGTTCCACTTTTTTTTCTAACAGATATGATACCGCCATGGCCATGGCCAGATATGTTTTTCCGGTTCCCGCAGGTCCTATAGCAAAGACCATATCAAAGTTTCTCATGTATTCAATATAAAGCTTTTGGGCAATGCTTTTCGGAGTTATTATCCTTTTCTTGGAGGAAATGAAAACAGTATCGAGAAATATTCGTGACAATTCAAATGTGATATCTTCGGAAAGAATACGATGAGCATAGTCAATATCGGAGGAGTGGATTTGCCAGCCTTTTTCCATAATAGAATAGAGCTGTTGTAGCATGGTGCTTATTTTGAGGATACTGCTATCTTTGCCTGAGATGGAAATATGATTACCCCAGGCTTTTAAATTCACCGGTTCCAAATTTTGAATAAATTTTAAATGTTTATCGTGTTCTCCGCAGAGATTTTTAAGTAAATTATGATCGGCAAAGGAAATTTTCTCTACAGGTACACTCTTGTTTGCTCGTTTCAATGAGTTTTCAGCCTCTAAAAGGAGATATCACTCAAATCCTAAAATTATTATTGGTTACTTTTGCAGGCGCAGATTTCTATCACTTTGATTTGACCATTGCAACACAATTTATACCAAATAGTTAATTTAATTTATTAACCCAAATAGCTATTAATACTGCAAAAACAGGTGAGCAAAGACCTTAGCATTGCCCAAAATATTGTCAATAGGGCAATTTTCATCAGGTTGATGGGCAGTTTGATTTGTTTTCGACCAGACAGCTACCGGGTAATTCTTCTTGCGAATATAGGAAGCAACCGTACCTGCACCAACGCCACCGGCAAAAGTTTCTATATTGTAAACCGATTGAATGGCTTGGGCAAGTGCTTTGACCACTTGCGCGTCAGGTGATGTCGGTTTTGCTGATTGCACGTATTGTGCTGTTGATATTTCTATTTGAACTTTAAATTTATTTTCAATTTCATGAACAATTTTTTGTATTGATAACATGACATCCTGCAAATCATAGTCGGGCAGAACACGGCAATCCATGCAAAAAACATCTTCGCCGGGGATGGTATTGATATTTCCGACATTAGCTTCTTTTTTGGTTGGTTCGAAAGTACTTTCCGGCGGATCAAAAAGAGGATCAGACTTAGGAAATAATTTTTTTAGCTTACCTAATTTTGTGACCAGATGGGATGCCGCAACAAAGGCATTATTACCTAATTGCGGATTACTGCCGTGGCATTGCTTTCCTTTAGTCTTGAAATACAACCAGAGCATACTTTTTTCGGCGACTTCAATTAACGATCCTTCGGGATTTCCAGAATCAGGAACGACAATCAAATCATCATGGTTGAAGAGCCTATCGGTTGAATCCATCATGTAATATAGTCCCATATTACTTGATGTTTCTTCATCGGATACAAATGCAAGATTAATCGAATTAGCTGTTGTTAATCCTTCATCTATAATAGCTTTGGCCGCAAATATAGATGCAACCATATCTTGCTGATTATCTTCGACACCTCTCCCAAAAATATAACCATCTTTTGCATAAGCATCGTAGGGGTCATGACTCCAAAGTTTCAATTCACCCGGTGGAACAATATCCAAATGGGTTATAATCCAGGTAAATCCTGATTTATTTACTCCTTCAATAGTAGTGACGAAATTGGGACGGACACCGGATGAAACTCTATTGTCTTTTGCATCATAATGGCGGAAATTATTAAATCCCAATTTCATGAGGTGCTGCTTTAAAAATTTAGCTTTTAATAACTCACCATCTCCACCATTTTCCGGTCCTACAGCAGGAATTGCGGTAAGCGCGGTTTGCAGTTCAATCATTTGATTGCGGTAGGAGTCGATTCTCTTCGATATCCGCTGAAACTTTTCAGGGTCAATCATATGTTAATCCTCAATTAAAAATTAATCTACTGGATTTATTAAAACCGGTTTGCCGAAGATGTTCAAGGGTTCACCAAAATATTTAGTATCACCTAAAATTAAAAATATTCTGTTTTTTTCATCAAGGTATTTAGCGGCGACCCTGTTTATGTCCTGAGTCTTTACATTTTCAATTTTATCCCGATAGCTTAAAAGATAATCCTCCGGCAATTGATCAAAATCCTGTTTCATTTGCTGTAGGGCAATCTGTTTCGGTTCCAGAAAAGAAAAGATAAAACCATTCTTGATAGATTTTTTAGCCCAATGTATTTCTTTATTTGTAATGATACCTGATTTTGCTTTATTCAAAACAGTATTGATCAAGTTCAAAGTTTTCAATGAGGACTGAGTTTTAGTTAAGGCATATGCTCCGAAGATGCCGTAATCGGGCCTGGCGCGATAGAAACTACCGGCACTGTAAGCCAAACCCTCATTATTGCGCACAGCATCAAATATGAGGGAAGGGAACCCGCCACTGCCGATAATAAAATCAAGAAGAGTAAATGCATAAAAATCTGGATTGTTTTTGCTGACAGATAATTCTCCGCAAATAATCGTTGATTGCGGAATGTCTTTGTTAATATAATAAATACCGCCATTTGTTTTTTGAGGCAGATTTGGAGTTTTGGTTACTTGTACGTTTGGTTTCCATCGACCAAAATACTGTTTGATCTTATTTATTGCTTGTTCTTTATCTATATCTCCGGTTACGGAAAACATAATTTTATCAGGCGAAAAGAATTGCTTATGAAAATTAATTAAATCGTCCCGGTCGATATTAGACAGAGATTTTATTGAGGCAAAACGTCCCCGCGGATTATTCCGATAAACAAGCCGATTGAACTCTCGAAAAGCAAGTTTTTGCGATTCGTCTTTTAGCCTTCTTAGCTCTTCAATTTTTAATTCCCTAGCCAGCATAAATTTGTTTTGTTCAAATGCAGGTTGGATAATTATTTGAGCCAGAAGATCTAGGCTTTGATCAAGATCACCGGCTAAAAATGAGAAATCGATTGAGGCTGATTCCATCGACATTGATATTGAAGGCGACGCGGCGATATAATCAAAACGGTCATCAATCTCCTTACTGCTTAATTTTGCCGTGCCCCCTGTTCTCATCACGTAGGCCGTTAATTCAGCGACGCCTTCTTTGCCTTCGGTGTCATACATTGATCCTGTCTTGATGAGTGCATTTACACTTATGAGAGGCAATTCGTGGTCTTCCATAATATAAACCACGATCCCGTTTTCCAGTACCATACGTTGGGCCTGGGGCAAATTAAAATGCAGTGGCGGATATTTGATTTTATCTGGGGAAGGCAATGGGAAGTCAGCAGGCAACGTTGCTGCAAAGACCACACCCGTGAGCAAGACAAAGATTAGTAAGACAATAATATATGAAATTGAAGTTTTAATTGTTTTTGAGTTCATGTAGATTAGGATCAATCTTTCTTTTTGTTTAAAACCGCAATAGTACGATTTTCGGAATTGAGATAGAGCCGCGCTACCCTCTGAATATCAGCGCCGGTTACTTTTTCAACGTTGGTTAGATAATTGGAAAAATAATGGAAATCGCCGAGTAATGCTTCATAGTACGATAAAATTTCAGCAAGTTCGGCATTAGAGTCAAGGCTCTGGAGGTATCCCATTTTTAACTGGTTTTTTGCTTTTGCTAATTCCGCATCCGATACTGGTTCTGTTTTGATCTTATCTATTTCCTTAATAATTATTTCTTCAAGCTCAGTATTGTTATGAGGATGACGGGGTTTAGCAAATATTGTGAAGAGATTAGGATACCTGGTGCCCGGCACTCCATTGGATGCGCTGATACTTTCCGCAATTTGCATGTTGGTGACGAGCAGATTATACATTCGGCTGGTTCTGCCTTTGGTGAGAATTGTTTCCAGCACGTCTAAAATATAATCATCGTAAGCGGGAGCAGTAGGTTTATGAAAGCCGATAATCATCATCGGATTGGCATCGAATAGAACTGTAACTCTTCTTTCTTCCGTCTGCATTGGCTCAGCGGGAATTATAGTTTTCAATTCCCGGCTTGCGGGAAGGCGGCCGAAATATTTATTGATCAATTTTAAAGTCTCGGCAGGATTGATATCGCCAACAACAGCAATCACAATATTTGCGGGAGCTTGATACTTTGCAAAGATTTTCTTTACTGAACTAGGGCTTAAATATGTCAGATCTTCTGTCCAACCTATAATAGGTCTTCCATATGGATGAGTTTTATAGGCAGCATTGAGAAATTGTTCGTACAATTTTCCATCGGGATCGGATTCCGTACGCTGTCTTCTTTCTTCCATAACAACATCTCGTTCAGTGTAAAATTCGCGAAAGACGGGGTTGAGCA
>JANXZU010000126.1 GCA_025355345.1 Syntrophaceae bacterium | reverse complement strand
AGACCAAATAGGAGAACGTTTAAGGGCTGCCCGCCTGATGTTCTCGGGTAGTGTCGCTAGAGGCTGCAGGCAACTGCTGTCCCAGATGAATGATTATCACCGCGCTTTGGGTAACCAAAGCACGGGGACAAAACTCGGCTTACGATCTTCTCTTGCGCCTGTTAATATTTTCAATCACGCATGAAACCCAAAGCGAGCTTTGGGTTTCATGTCCTCCGATTTGCGGGATTGTTCAACTTACCAATTCCGATGAGTCGCAGATGACCTTCAGGTTATTTCGCTTTCGGAATTGGAGTTTCATTAATTCGATTAGCCAATCTGACTACGCTTACGCTTGTCAAATTGGAGTCTCATTAAAAAAGGCCGAATCGAAATTCGGCCTTTTTGTTAATTTACATTAATAAAATATAAAGTTAATTATTTTTCATCATCATCATCATCGAACGATAACGATCCTTCCGAACCTGCTGGTACTTCCGCCTGTATAGAACGGGTTATTCCACGAGCCAGCAGTAACATCATGAGGAAGAGAATAATCATCGAAGCTATGAGGATAAAGATGACCGTTGCTGTCCATGCCTTTGCTTCCTTCTCAATATTTTTAGACACCTTTGTTGCAGCTTCGTTATATTTTTCAACTTCCAGGCCCATTCCTATCCAGCCAAAACCGGCAGGTTGGGGTAGGTTTGACGCGTAAAACTTAATCGGCGCATAGGCGACAAACTTTGTGACTCCACGAAATTTGTAAGTTAAAATGCCTGCTTTTCCGGCTGCCGATTCTTTTGCGATAACAGGCAAGTTGGAATCCATGAAACCTAATTGACGGAGATTTAAAACTTCTTCTCCTTTCTTTGTCAGTTCTGCTGCGTTTTGTGAAGATAGAGCGCGTACAGGACTTCCGTTGCGATTGAACCCAGCTATATGGTAGTTATCAGGATGGGCAATAATAAAACCACGACCGTCCACCATATAAGTGTAATTACCAGTTGATGTGTCAGCTTCAAATACTCGCTCCGGCTGAGTAGGAATAATATGATTAGTAAATTCTGCCAGATGACGATAGTCTAACGCTAATGCAATAACACCTGCAAAGCCCTGCTTATCAAAAACAGGTGTACACATGCGGATAATTCCCGAAAATCTAGCACCTTTTTCGAATTCAGCCCTGTTTACATACCAACCGGTAACGGGAGATATGTATGTTTCACCTTTGTTAAGCATCTTTGTTTTGTCAAAGTAATCTTCTGCTTTGTAAGTGGTGTTGGAAGGAATACTTACATTGCTCAAATTTGCGGCTGGTGCTATTTGACCATTAACAATTTTAATTACTTCTTTGCCTGTCTTGTCGATGAGCGCCATTTCTGTATAAAGGGGTGTGGAAATTTGTTTAATAGTATTTTTTTCCTTTATCCAGGTTTTTTTATTGTTGTCCTTAAGAAATTGTTTATAAGAGGCTTCATTAGCAGGAATAATTGTTGCTGTGAGAACATCTCTTTTTCTTTCGTTAAGAAAGTTCGCAATTTCTTCTGCTGTGTTAATGGCACGTATCTTTATTTCTTCCTGAGATTTTTGATCAAGAGCAGATACTGCCCTTTCCTTTATGGTAACCCCCAGCTTAAACATGCCGTTGGCAATTAAAAACGACATTAGTGATAAGGGGATTACGATAAGCAGGAAGAAAATACTTCCTATACCAAAAAACTGCTTATCCTTTTTTGTTTTTGACATTATAATTTCCCCCTAACCTTTGTTAATTTTGTAGTTAACTTTTAATTATTAACCCAAAAAATAACTCTTGTAAGGGTTAGCATAGAGAAGCACAAGAGAAACAACCAGTGCATAAATAGCGATTGATTCCGCCATGGCCATACCAACAAGCATGGTCATCATAATTTTTCCCTGAACGCCCGGGTTTCTTCCAACTGCCTGACATGCGCCATTTGCTGCGTTACCAATACCGGCACCGGCTCCTATTGCGCCTAAACCAATAGCAAGACCTGCAGCAATCATTGCGCCTATAGCAAAAATAACTTTAGTGTAGGATTCCCCACCTGCAGGGATAGTTTCTGCAGCAAAAACGAGCGAACTCGATAAAAGCAGAACTACCATAGATGAAAATACGGTTAAAATTCTTTTACAAAATTTGTGTAACATTATCTGTCTCCTTTCATACTAAATTTTTTATTATTACTTTCTAATTATTTCCATAACACAAATTAACAACCATGGGAATGAGAAATAATTGAATCATAACTCGGATCAAGTTCAGTGCAGGACTTATGCCATATCTGTATGTAAAAAAATGTTTTCAAATATTTCACTTTCCTTCTGTCACACCGATAAATAATATTAAGATAATAGCCGAAGATTATTACACTTCACAATAAAACGCGAATTTAAAAATTCATATTTATAAAAAATTTTTATTTCTATTCCAGCCTAAATGCGCTAAAAAAACAAAACTGTATTTAATGTTTTGTTAAACAGATTGGAATAAAACATTTAAAAAAATACTTTTTTATATTTATATTGAAATTTTGCGCCAAGGTAGTTAGTATAAAAAATGATTTTTTGAAAATTGAATGCAACGAAATACTTTTGTTAAAGGATTATCATGCAGGAGCTTTTGACGGCAGTTGCTTACCCCATCGTGTGGCTTTTTTGTTCTTATATTTTGAAAATTGAAAGTGGTTTTCCTAAACTTCTTATTTCACTTACGGCAGCTATCTTAGTTTATGTATTAATCGGGATTAAGCAATCTAAAAAAAAAATATAAAGGACAAAGAAGATTAGGTGATTTCATCCGCTAAAATCAATAAACTTCTTCATAAAACCAAGAGGGCGCGTATCTGGCTTGCCAGTATGGCGGTAATAATACTGATTCTTCTTTTAGCATTGACAGTGAACAATGCCCGTGAGATGGATGTAGTGGAGTTGTTCAGCCGGCAGCAGCTTGCCTCTGCTCAAAATGCAGCTACCCGAATGACAGACATATTTGATCAGGTTGGGAAGAATATTGCTTTATTTTCTTATTTTGATCCTCAGGGGAAAATTTTAACAGGGGAAAGTGATAAGGGAATAAAAAATTTCTATTCGAGTTCGGTAAACTCAATTAATGCTGTTTTGCTTTTTGATGCAGATGGGAAAATTAAGAGAGTTTTGCCGCAAGGATCCCTATCCGGTGTAAATCTAACAAAACAATTTGAAAATTTAAAGCAACAAAACAAACAATATGTAAGTTTAGTTTTATCGAAACAAATATCCGAAAATCAAAAAGTTAATAAGGCAGACTTGTATTTAATCTGGGGTTATCCAATCATAAGTCAGGGTAACGTTTTTTCCGGTGCCTGGATAGTTTCATATTCGCTTGCTGCTTTAGTAGATGTTTGTGAGAAACAAATACGAGACAATCAACTGGGTGAATTGTGGATTGTTGACGAGCAAGGGCAAATAATTCTTCATCCCGATTCCTCTTTTATAGGAAAAACTATAAATGATTTAATTCGCAATCGAGATGAATCGAAAATTAAATTTCCTGTCGAAGACGGCAGACATTTAGACGTCTCCATTCTTCAAGGCAATAAAGGAAATCAAAGAAGTATTGTTGCTTATTATCCGGTGCAGGTAACGGCAAAAAAATGGTTTGTCCTTGTTGCCGCGCCCCATAGTCGAGTTATATCGCCTGTTCGTGAAACTTTTGTTTACACACTTTTTAGCGCTTTCATTCTTATACTTGTAGTGGTTATTGCCGGTATATCTTTTGCCTATAGAGAAGGGAAAAGCTTACGCTTCAAAGAAGAACAAAAAAGATTGCATGAACGAGAAGACTGGCAGGAAAAGCTGCTTCGAGAGAAGAAAACCATAGATGGTATTATTCAGGGCTCACCCATTCCCAGCTTTGTAATCAACAATGAACATAAGGTCATCTTATGGAATCAAGCCTGTACGGAACTGACAGGTTATTCCGCGGAAGAAATGCTCGGTACGGATAATCACTTCAAGCCCTTTTATTCAGTACAAAGACCTGTTATTGCGGATTTAATAATAAAGCGCGATATCGAAAGTTTAAATAAATATTACGGTACTAAAAAGGTAAAAAAATCAGATAAAGTTATGGAAGCCTATGAAGCGACTGATCATTTTGAAAACCTCGGCGGTCGCAGCCGTTATCTATATTTTTTGGCTTCACCTATCTACGATGAAGAAGGGGAGATTATTGCTGCAATTGAAACTCTGCAGGATATGTCGCGCGAAGAAGAGCTCACAAGGAGTTTACGAGAGTATGCCGAGACACTTCAAAATGAATTGGCTGAGAATATTGATCTTAGGCGGGAAATTGAAGGTCTGTATAACTACATGCAATCGATTGTTAAGAGTCTGCCTGATAAGATTTACGAGTTGGATGAAAATGGTATTATCAATTACATAAGCCGCGGTTTGAAAAAAGAAGGTGAAAAAAATTCTCCTGAATTCAGGGGTAAATACTTTCTGGAATTTGTCGCTCCTGAGGATAAAGATTTTGTGCTGTCGAAATGGGAAGAAGGCAAAAGAGGCATTTACAATCCGTATGAGATTGAAAGGACAACAAAGGATGGGCACAAAGTTAATCTGCTGGTGACGACATCACCTGTTATCGGGACAAGCCACTATATAGTAGTACAGCGGGATATCACGCAGTTCAAGAATCTGGAAAAGAGACTTTATGATAGTCAAAAGCTGGCGGCTTTGGGACAATTATCCGCGGGTATTGCTCATGAAGTTCGTAATCCTCTTTCCTCGATCAAGATGAGTTTGCAGATACTGGAAAAGCGCATGAACCCGGAGGGCAACGACAAGAAAAGATTTCAAATAGCGCAAAAAGAGGTTGAACACCTGGAAGAACTGGTGAACAATGTTTTAGTTTTTGCCAAACCCATGGAACCGCAAATGGCCCCCGTAGATTTATCCAAGGTTATAGAGCAGGTTCTGGCCTTGGCAGAAAAAGGAATTGCCGATAAACAGATTGATGTAAAAATAGACATCAACAATATACCGCTGGTAACAGTGGATGCCGGGATGATTGCGGACGCTTTTTTAAATATTGTGCGCAACGCGGTAGATGCGGTTGAAACGAAAGGACAGATTAAAATAAACGCACATAATATTAGCGGAGATTATCCGTCTGTGTCAGTTGAAGTCGAGGATAATGGTTGTGGTATTGAAGATTCAGATATGCCTCATCTGTATAATCCTTTTTTCACTCGAAAAAAATATGGAACAGGTCTGGGACTTTCGCAAGTAGTGAAAATTATTGAACTGCATCAGGGAACAATTAATATTGAAAGTGAAAAAGGAAAAGGGACAAAGGTGAGCGTTACATTGCCCTGCTTTGAACGGCGGCGTGTGCAAAGACATTCATGATCCAGTCAAAACTATAAAAAAGGTGGCGTGGCAGCCGACCAAAAGACAAAGGTAACTATTATGGCGAGTATTCTTGTTATTGATGATGATGCTTCGATTGTGGAAACACTTGATCTGTATTTAACTGAAGAAGGTTACAAAGTCCGCACAGCGCTGACCGGCACGGAAGGTTTGAATAAGTATGTGCAGGATCCGTCAGATGTGGTCATTCTGGATATCCGGTTACCGGATGTTGATGGATTTTCTGTTTTGGAAGATCTTAAAGAAGAAAATGAAAACGTTAAAGTCATCATGATTACCGCTTTTCATGATATGGAAACAACCATCAATGCCATGAAGGGCGGTGCTTTCGACTATATTCATAAACCGGTGAATGTTGATGAGCTTGATCTGGCAATTAAAAAAGCGATAAAATCTCTGGAAATGGAAAAAAAGATTAATGGACTTTTAATGGAACCATCGCGGAGTTTCCGGGTTGGAGATATCATTGGCACCGGTAATGAAATGCGTGATATTTTTAAAACGATAGGCACTGTTTCCCAGAGCCGCACCACCGTGCTAATTCAGGGTGAGAGCGGTACAGGCAAAGAGTTGATTGCCAAAGTCATCCATCACAATACATCACCTGAAGAACCTTTTATCGCGGTAAACTGTTCGGCTATTGTCGAAACCCTGCTGGAATCGGAATTGTTCGGCCATGAAAAAGGATCTTTCACCGGCGCTATCGCCCGTAAACTGGGCAAGTTTGAATTGGCGCGTTTTGGCACGGTATTCCTGGATGAAATCAGCGAAATGTCGATCAACTTACAGGCAAAGCTTTTGCGTGTCCTGCAGGAAATGGAATTCGAAAGAGTCGGCGGCAAAGACAGGGTCAAAGTCACCGCCCGGATAATGGCGGCGACAAATAAAGATTTAAAGACTTTGGTTAATGAAGGAAAATTTCGCGATGATTTGTATTATCGTCTGAATATTGTAGCCATTAACTTGCCGTCACTGCGCACACGCCGCCAGGATATTCCGCAGCTGATCGATTACTTGCTGGCAAAAATTAATTTGGATCTGCACAAGAAAATTATCGGCGTTTCCTCAGAAATGATGGAGATATTCATGAAATACTCCTGGCCGGGAAATGTTCGCGAACTGGAGAATCTGCTTGTGCGCGCCTGTGTTGTTTCCAAAGGCCAGGTTTTGGGAGTTGGCGATTTTCCTGAACTGGGCAAAGAAGATCCTACTAAATTTGCAAGTAATGCTTCTGTGGATTTATTTAAACCAGTGGTGTCGGGCAAACTTCTGACACTGGATGAAGTGGAAGAACGCTACATTCGAAAAGTCATCAAAGAGACAGATAAAAACAAAGGGGAAATTTGTGAGATATTGGGAGTTTCCCGCCCTACATTGGAGCGGAAATTGGACAAGTACGACATTACGTTTGAGCGGGAGTAATCAATAAGTGAAAATTGATTTAAGAATGATCGAGCTGAAGCAATTGAGTTTGAATAAAGTATCATGCACGATCCATGCGTCGAAAAGTACGATAATGCCCCGATGGAAATATTCGGAGGTGTAAAATGCAAAATTTCGAATTTCAAAATCCGACTAAAATTATTTTTGGCAAAGGATCTATTAATCAAATCGCCGGCGAAATTTCCAAAAAAGCCAAAGTTCTGATTACCTATGGTGGAGGCAGCGCTCAGCGAAGTGGTGTGCTCGATGAGGTCAAAATAGCCCTCACCGGTTATGAGATAACGGAGTTTGGCGGCATCGAACCAAACCCGGAATATGAGACAATAATGAAGGCAGTGGCGCTTGCACGCGAAATGAAAATTGATTTTTTGCTGGCGGTAGGTGGCGGTTCCGTAATTGACGCAACCAAGTTTATGGCCGCTGTCATTCCCTTTAAAAATGATCCGGCCCTGCTCTTGGAAAATGCCGGCAGTGCTATCATCCATGCGTTGCCCATCGGAGTTGTCTTGACTTTACCTGCGAGCGGTTCAGAGATGAACAACCGCGCCATCATTTCCCGCAAAGAGCTTATGCATAAGAGGGCTATCATGAATCAGTTTTTGTTCCCCCGGTTTGCCGTGCTTGATCCAACCAAGACTTACACGCTGCCGGTCAGACAAATCGGTAATGGTGTAGTTGATACATTTGTTCATGTTCTGGAACAGTATATGACTTATCCGGTTGAGGGCAAAGTTCAAGATCGTCTGGCCGAAGGATTGCTGCATGTGCTCATTGAAGAGGGGCATAAAGCAATCATTAATCCTCAGGACTATGATGTGCGCGCCAATCTCATGTGGTGCGCGACGATGGCGCTAAATGGGATTATCGGCGCTGGTGTTCCTCAGGACTGGGCGGCGCACAGGATTGGCTATGAACTTACAGTTTTGTATGGTGTTGATCACGCTCAAACGATTGCCGTCCTGGTACCGGCCATGTTTAAGGTTCTGGAGCAAGGCAAGCGCGAGAAGCTTTTGCAGTATGCGGAACGTATATGGGGAATAAATAACGGAAGTGAAGCCGAGCGCATCGATGCTGCTATTAATAAAACCAGAGATTTTTTTGAAAGCATGCAAGTTAAAACTCGGCTTTCTGATTACGGCATTACTGCCGAAGCAATTCCCATCATTGTCAAACAGCTCAAAGCGCACGGCATGGTCAAGCTGGGCGAACATCAGAGCGTATCGCCGGAAGTGGTTGAGAAGATATTGGAGCTTTGTCTGTAAAAAGATCCCTGCTTCATACGATGGTAAGGATAAGGCTACTTAACTTTTTGGCGTAATAAAGCGCCGATCGGGGCTTCCCGAGTAAGTGGCAGATAAACCTGATTATCATTATTAGCTTTCTGAATCTGATTTCCTTCTGTATCAACCATGAGGCGAGTGTCTATCGTGACTGTATCATCCGGTAACAAAAGCTCAACTTCATCACCTGCGACCAGATGATTACGCACGCTAATCAGAATCATTTTTTGCGCGGCATCATATTGCAGCACCGTCGCGGCCAGTTCGTGTGTCTGGAGATATTTAATTTCGGGGCTGGTTTCATTTATTTTTTCTTCAGCGAAGGCAAAGCCGGTGGTATAACCACGGTTGGAAATTTTCTTTAATTCCTCCATCCATTGGGGGTCGCAGCGATAATATTCCTTTTTTTGCATCAGGGCGTCAAGCGCCCAGCGGTAGGTTCGGGATACCGCAGCCACATAGTGAGTTGATTTCATGCGTCCTTCAATTTTTAGGCTTATAACACCAGATGCCAATACCTCAGGCAGATGATCAATGAGGCATAGATCTTTGGAGCTAAGTAAATAACTGTATCGTTCATCTTCTTCCAATACAAGCGGATCGCCGGGACGGGTCAATTCGGAAAGCAGATATTCCCAGCGGCACGCCTGTGTGCAATCGCCCTCATTGGCGCTGCGTTGATTGCGGTAAGCAGATAAATAACAGCGCCCCGAGTAGGCCATGCACATCGCGCCGTGGACGAAAAGCTCCAGTTCCATCTCGGGAACAGCCGCAGCAATCTCTCCAACTTCCTTCAAATTCAATTCACGGGCGAGCACTATGCGTTTCACGCCCTGATCTTGCCAGAAGCGTACGGCTTCAGCATTGGTTGTATTGGCCTGTGTGCTCAAATGAATGGGAAGATGTGGTTCTAAAGACCTGATCAGCCGTATCATTCCCGGATCGCTGACAATTACCGCGTCTATCGGAATTGCGGCAAGTTCAGGAATAATCCGGCGTGCCTGTTCCAGATCGCAATTTCTGGCAAATGTATTGATGGCTGCATAAACTTTAACGCCGCAAGCATGCGCTTCAAGAACACCATTTGTCAAATCGGCAAGAGACATTTCGGCGGATTGTGCCCGCAGGCTCAAGCCGGTCACGCCCATGTACACAGCGTCGGCACCGTATAGTATGGCGGTTCGCATTTTTTCCAGATTGCCTGCGGGAATCAGTAGCTCCGGTTTTTTCATTAGTGAAACTCCATTTCCTTCAAAAACATTACTGAAAATTATCTTAGCAGAAAAAATGGCCTTGCACAATAATTCCCATTAATCATTGACATTCAATAGAGTTTTACCTATACTCCCATTGTTCGAAAAATTACTATAAGTCATCGACATTATGGATCTAAGGAGAAAAAATATTAATATGATCAGATATTCAAGACTCGTGTTACTGTTTGTTCTAGTTTTTATTGCCTCTGCTTGTTCACATTTGTCGACAACTCCGCCGCAAACATATTCTTCACCCGAGGTTCAACCGGCAATAGCTGCTGAACCGCAAGATAAACAAGTTAAGCAAGATATCATTACGCCAATTTTCGGTGAGTCTATTTTTAGTGGTCCCATTGTCGGTGGCGCCCGCATAGATAAGTCAGGCAAACACACTTCGAAAGCTTATTTCCTTGACGGAGCTGAAAACTTAAATTTAGAGAACTACTATTTCGATTTGCCTGTTGTTTACAATGATGCTGTCAAAAAGTGGATTCATTATTTTTCCAACAGAGGCAGGGATTATTTTGAGAATTACAGCGCACGTGGCGGCCGTTATGCCCCACTACTCGGCAATATGCTCGAAGAAAGTGGTCTGCCCCGCGATCTCATCTATCTTGCCATGGCCGAATCCGGATTTCAGACGAAAGCAAAATCCTATGCTAAAGCTGTAGGGTTGTGGCAATTTATCCCCTCGACAGGTCGCAATTACGGTTTGAAGATTGACTGGTATATTGATGAACGGCGTGACCCAATTAAAGCGACAGTTGCCGCGAGCAAATATTTAAAAAAACTCTACGGAGACTATGGCGACTGGGAGATAGCCGCGTCAGCGTATAATGCAGGCGAGGGTAAGGTAAACCGCGCTATTGCACGCTATAAGACGGACAATTTCTGGAGTTTAAGGAAAGGTCGTTATCTCAAGTCTGAAACTCGAAATTACGTTCCGAAAATTATGGCACTGGCAATTTTGGGAAAAAATCTAAACTCATTTGGTTTTAAAGATATCGAGTTTCACGGGCCGATTGATTACACCGAGGTAGATGTGCCGGCCAAAACCGACCTTGTGTTGCTGGCGCAAGAAATGAAAGTAGATGTGGATGATATTTACTCGCTCAATCCCGAACTGTTACGCTGGTATGTTCCACCCTATGTTGAAAAATACCGCTTAAAAGTTCCTGCGGGGACAGACGTTGTTTATGAGCAGTGCTGCGCCAATAAAAATTTTATAGCAACCGCCTTTCAGACATATAGATCAAGTTCAGTATCAACCATTGCTCTGGTGGCAAAAAAGTTCAGAATACACCCCTCTGTGCTCGAAGATCTTAATTCTGTTCCGGCCAGTACACGCGTAGCTAAAGGTCAAGAGGTTGTTTTGCCTTTTAGAGAGGGGCAAAATGTGAAGGAGGCCATGTATGCGGACTTGTATGAGAGGCCGCGCAGACGTGTTCGCGCTTATCAAAGCTACAAAGGGCAAATAAAGCTGGCCAAAGCGAGCGGTCAAAAAATTACCAATCCAAAAGAACATTACACCGTTCAAAAGGGCGATACGTTATGGACAGTATCTAAAAAGACCGGAACGCCAATCAATGTTTTAATCAATTCCAACCTCGCTGTTGTCGATGGCCGGATGATTCGCAAAGGCGATAAAATAGCTGTGCGGTAATTATAAGTGGTCTGAAACAAATAACTCTCTAAGTATCACGTGCAGAGCTTCCTCACCTGTTCCATGACTTTTAGTGATTTAACTTCCCGTCCAAGTACATGGGTAATAAAGCCGGTGAGCAGGCCACGGGATTCTTTGGCCAGAGAGTCGGAAAGCGCAATTAACTTGATTTTATTCATATCCATTTCTCTGCCTAAGAGCAATGTTCGAACAGTGCCGGCCGAAATAGGCTGTTCATATCTTTGTGGGTTGGCGCAGGTACTGCATTTGATTCCACCTTCATCCGCATAAAAAAAGTAGGAATTGCCGTTGGTTACAGGTGTTCTACAAGTGATGCAATGTTTCAACTCCGGCTCAAAGCCTGCCAATTTCAGCAAGCGGATTTCAAAAAACCGCACGGCGGCTTCCGATGATTTTGAAGTCCCCAGCATTTGCAGAAAGTCTTGTAAAAGATGGAAGACATCTTCGTTCTTTTTCCCTTCTGGACTGAAATGATCCGCGAGATCGATAAAATAGGAAGCGATAAGAGTTTTTTCCAGATCCTGGCGGATGGCGGAATAATGGTCGATGATTTCGCAGGATTCAATGAAGGCGAGCAGATCACGGTTTTTGCGGCTAAAGATAATCTCAGTCAGTGAAAAAGGTTCAAAGACGTTGGCAAACCGTTTTTTGCTGTTTTTGGCACCTTTGGCAATTCCCTGAAGTTTACCGAATTCGGAAGAGTAAAAAGTGATGATTAAATCTGATTCTCCGTAATGAAGTGAGCGCAGGACGAATCCGGTGGTTTTAAAACTTTCTCTAGCGCCCATATTGTTTACGGCTCCCTAAAATGGCCATATACTGCGTTGCGTTTCATATCTCTTTGTTGCAGCGTATGCCTAAGATACGCCTCACTCCTCGATATTCACGCGCCTTGTCTCTGGCTAATTTTATGAAGCCGTCTCCTGACTTTCTTAATTTATTTCTTTTTTAACGACCGTCGTATTTAATATCTCCACCAACGATAGTTAGTATGGCCCGTCCCTGCATTTCCCGTCCATGAAAGGGAGAGTTTTTTCCGCGGGAGCGAAATGTTTTTACATCAACTGTCCACTTCAGTTGGGGGTCAATGACGGTGATATCACCGTCCGTACCTGCCTTGAGAGTTCCCTTAGACAGGCCAAGGATTCGTGCAGGATTTGTGCTCATTTTGGCAATCAGTTCAGGCCAGGAAAGAATACCATCGTGGATTAGCTGCATACTGAAACCAAGTGATGTTTCCAAACCGCTGATGCCGCAGGCGGCATATTCAAATTCTACTTCTTTATCGGTTCTCCCATGAGGCGCATGGTCACAGGCAATGGCATCCAGTGTTCCATCAGCCAGACCTTCTTTAATCGCTGCCAGATCATCAGGGCAGCGCAAAGGTGGATTGATTTTAAAATTAGTGTCATAGCTTTGCAGAGATTCATCGGTTAACGTAAAGTAGTGAGGCGCTGTTTCCGCAGTTACTGAGAGACCTCTTTTTTTTGCTTCCCTAATAAGGCGCACAGAGCCAGCCGTGCTTACATGTGCAATGTGGACAGATGTTCTAGTAAATTCAGCGATCAAAATATCGCGGGCGACCATGGTCTCTTCCGCTATTGAGGGAATTCCGCGCAGCCCCAAAATTGTGGAATAATAGCCTTCATTCATTAGCCCCCCGCCGGAAAGGTTCATGTCTTCACAATGCGAAATAACCGGCAATCCCAGTGAAAAAGCGTACTCCAAAGCCCTGCGCATCAAAGCGGCATCCATTACCGGCTTTCCATCATCGGATAGGGCGACAATACCGGCTTCTTTTAGATCCCAGAATTCTGTCAGTTGAGATCCAGCGGATTCTTTGCTGATGGCGCCAATGGGGTAAACGTTAGCAAGAGCCGCCTCAGCAGCTTTTCTCTTGATAAATTCGGTGATGGAGCGGTTATCGTTTACCGGAGAACTGTTCGGCATGCAGGCAATCGATGTAAAACCGCCGGCGACTGCTGCTGCTGCGCCTGATGCTATTGTCTCTTTGTATTCAAAGCCCGGTTCGCGCAGATGCGTGTGCATGTCAATCAATCCTGGTGTTACAATCATTCCGGAAAGATCAATAGTTTCGACTTTTCCCGTGGATTTGGAATTTAGAGTTTTTGCAAGCGCAGGAGCTATCTGAGTGATCTTCCCATTTTCCAGTAGCACATCAGCGACGGCATCCATTTTTTGGGAGGGGTCAATTACCCTCGCGCCGGTTAACAATAATTTCATTCGTTACCTCCGGTAAGCAAATACAGAAGAGCCATTCTCACAGCCACACCATTATTGACCTGATCGAGAATTACAGAATAGGAGGGATCGTCGGCGATATCAGGCGATATTTCCACACCCCGGTTCATTGGCCCTGGATGCATGACGATCACATCTTTTTTAGCCAGCTGAATATTCGTGCGGTTCAGGCAGTAATGCTGAGCATATTCGCGCAGTGATGGAAAGATGCTTTGATTCTGCCGCTCCAGCTGAATGCGCAGCATCATCACAACATCGGCATCAACAATAGCCTCTTCCAGATTCGTGTAAACCGCTACGCCCATTTTATCAATATCCCGCGGCAGCATTGTCGCAGGCCCTGCCAGAACTACATTAGCGCCCATTTTAGACAAGCCGTAAATATTGGAACGGGCTACCCGGCTGTGCATGATGTCACCTACGATCGCTACCTTCAATCCGTCAAGTCTGCCTTTTTTTTCTTTAATCGTCATCATATCCAACAGTGCCTGTGTGGGATGTTCATGAGAGCCGTCACCGGCATTGATGATTGATTGACGCAGCATTCTTGCCAGCATGTGCGGCGCTCCTGCGGCGCTGTGTCGAATAACAATAACATCCGGATTCATGGCTTCCAGATTGCGTGCCGTGTCGATTAATGTTTCGCCCTTGACCACGGAACTGGTGGATGCGGAAATATTGATAGTATCGGCACTAAGGCGTTTACCGGCGATTTCAAAGGATGTGCGCGTTCTAGTGCTGGCTTCATAAAATAAGTTAATGACACTTTTACCGCGCAGTGTCGGTACTTTTTTGATTTCGCGGGTGGAAATCTCCAGAAAAGATTCGGCAGTTTCCAGTATGATGTTAATTTCATCAACCGTCAGATCTTTCATGCCTAGGATATCTTTTTTTTCAAATTTCATAATAAAGCCTTAAATATTTTTTAATTTATACCAATTAATCTTTCAAAAATTTAAATTTTAATGTTTGAAAGCAAATTGGTATTATGTTTCCTCTTCAATAATCACTTCGTCTATGCCGTTTTTCTCCATCAGATTGACACTTACTGCTTCCCAGAAAGAAGATGGCAGATTTTTCCCGACGTAATCGGCGCGAATGGGCAGTTCACGATGCCCTCGATCAATTAGAACGGCAAGCTGAATCAATTTTGGTCGGCCAAAGTCAATTAGCGCATCCATCGCAGCCCGAATGGTCCGGCCGGTGAAGAGAACATCATCAACCAGGACTACTTTTTTGTCATCAAGGTCGAACGGAATTTTTGTTTTACCGAGAGCCGGTTTTTTGCTCGAGCTGGAAATGTCGTCGCGATAAAGAGTGATATCTAGTATTCCCAGAGGTATATCCTTGTCTTCAATCGCGGATATTTTTTTCTGGAGCCTTTGTGCCAGATAAACGCCGCCGGTTCGAATGCCGACAAGGACAAGATTTTCCATCCCTTTGTTTTTTTCCAGAATTTCGTAAGCAATCCGGGTAAGACAACGGTCGATACCGTCATTATCCATTACTACTTTAACGTTCTTGTTTTCTGCCATAAGTGCTGACCTCGATTATGTAATGTCTAATGCCAACGTGCATTTAACGCCAAAAGCGGTAGCCTGCGCGCGGTACCCAAGCATAAAAAAAGCCCTTCCCCATGTAGGGAAAAGGCTCTATAAACTTTAAGATAATTTGTTTCATTACGAATCCCTTTTTCAATCTCACCGGATTAAATTAAAAGGTTTTAATTTGAGTCTTTCATACAATGAAGGTGTTTATGTGTCAAGGTTAAAAACAGGCTAAAAATATTCTATTAAAATATTCAAAAAGACTTTTTTTTAAAAAAAATAAATGATAGAGACACAAGATATGGAGGGGGATATGGCGATAAATCGTGAACCTCAGGTTTTTTTGTTTTTAAGCCAGATTCTGGGGAAAAATATTGTTGGTGCTTCAGGCAATGCGCTTGGCCACGTTTATGATCTTACAGCTGAATTTGTTGAGCCTTATCCTATAGTAACCGGAATAATATTTAGTTCCGCGCGGAAAAAAAATCCTATGTTCCTGCCGTGGAAAGAAGTGATTGATATAGATAAAGATATATCCGTTTCCATAAAATCAACGGATGAAATATCAACCCTGAATTTGCGTTTGGGTGAAATTTTACTCAAAGATGCTCTTTTAGATAAGCAGGTTGTTGATACCGATGGTGCTAAGATTCGAAGGGTAAATGATCTCCAATTTTTACAGACGCGCCATGGATTGCATTTGGTGCATGTTGATGTTGGTTTTCGCGGTCTGATCCGTCGCGTTGGTGTGACTAAATCCTTCGATGCCATCATGAATGGTCTTTTTGATTATAAATTGCCCGATCAGCTTATTCCCTGGAAATTCACCCAGCCGCTGCATTCAGCTGATCTGTTGCGTTTAAATATTGCCCAAAACAGGATTGGCCAAATCCATCCTGCGGATCTTGCCGACATTCTGGAGGATCTGGATATTAAACAGCGATCGGTATTATTCCAGTCACTGGATGTGGAAACTGCGGCGGAAGCGCTGGAAGAAACTGATCCGAAGGTTCAGGTGAGCCTGATCAATGATCTTAATTCTGCCCAGGCATCAGATATTATCGAGGAGATGTCTCTTTCGGAGGCGGCCGACCTTATCGGTGATTTACCCAAAGCTAAGGCTGACGTAATTTTGCAGGAGATGGAAAAAGATATTGCCGATGATGTTAAGGAACTCCTGACGCATCCGGAGAGGGAAGCAGGCGGTATGATGACCACGTCATACCTGAGTTTTCGTCCATCTACTTCGGTTCGGGAAGCAATGGAAAGATTTCGCCTGGAAGCAGCTGATATTGATCTGGTTTACTATGTATATGTAACGGATGAGGATGAACGATTGCTAGGTGTCATCAGCCTGCGCGATTTGATTTTAGCCGAAGAGGATAAGAGGCTCGAAGAGCTGATGGATGAGCGTGTTATTTCAGTAAAACTGGATGACAATGATGATACTATTGCTGATCATTTTGCCAAGTACGCGATGACGGCGATACCTGTTGTTGATGAAAATGAGCGTATGCAGGGAGCTATTATCTTTAAAAATTTGTTAGAAGTTGTTGCTCCTCACCTAGGACAATAAATATAAACTTTTGCGGCAGAAATTATGACTCAAAAATTAGGACAGCTTTGGAAGAAATTGCTCCAGACCGGCTTGTGGAAACTGGGGCTCTTTTTCGCGTTTATCGGACCGGGGATAATTACTTCTAATGTGGATAATGATGCCGGTGGGATAACCACTTATTCTTTAGCCGGTGCGCAGTATGGTCTTGGCCTTCTTTGGATACTCATTCCCGTAACAGTCGCTTTAATCATTATTCAGGAGATGTGCGCCAGGATGGGTGTTGTTTCCGGTAAAGGTCTTTCCGATTTAATTAGGGAACGATTCGGGGCAAAAATAACTTTTTATCTCATGATCATTCTGTTTCTGGCTAATATGGGTAATACTGTATCAGAATTTGCGGGTATTGCCGCCAGTATGGAATTGTTCGGAATCAGTAAATATATTTCTGTGCCCGTTGGCGCTGTTTTTGTTTGGTGGCTTATAGTTAAAGGAAGTTACAAATCTGTGGAAAAAGCTTTTCTGCTTGCCTGCGTCTTTTATCTTTCCTATATCGTTTCAGGATTTATGGTTAGTCCTAATTGGTCGGAGATCAGGACTGCCACATTTACACCAACTCTGAAGTTTGATACCGCAATGCTGATTATGGCCATAGGTATCATCGGAACAACCATTGCGCCCTGGATGCAGTTTTATTTGCAATCATCCATTGTGGATAAGGGATTAAAAGCTGAAAGCTACAAGTATGCCCGGATAGATGTAATCTTTGGCTCCATAACCGTTAATGTGGTAGCTTTTTTTATAGTAATGCTTTGTGCGGTGACTTTGTTTCAGAATGGTATTAAGATTGAAACGGCTAAAGATGCTGCACTCGCTTTGGAGCCTCTAGCCGGGAAATACTGTTCCTGGTTATTTGCTTTCGGTTTACTCAACGCTTCCCTTTTTGCCGCATCCATTTTGCCGCTATCTACTGCTTATACAATTTGTGAGGCGTTTGGTTGGGAATCCAGTTTAAATACTAAGTTTGTCGAAGCACCACAGTTTTACGGTCTTTATTCGTTGATGATTTTTCTGGGCGCGGGAATCATTCTTCTGCCCAATGTGCCCCTGATCGAGATAATGTACTACTCTCAGGTTATTAATGGAATTCTGTTGCCGTTTATCTTAATCTTTATGCTTCTTTTGATCAACGATCGCCGCATCATGGGCGATTATGTCAACGGCCTATTGATGAACATTGTTTCCTGGGCAACTATTATAATACTGATTGGCTTGTCATTGGCGATGGTTGTATCGGCTTTTTTTTAGTAGCCAACAAAGATAGCGTTTTGATTTAGAATTGGTACTTAATGCAGCAAGTTTCCAAGTCTCTGCCAACGGATATTATTTTCTTCGCGATTCCATGACCAGTAAAGCAGCCAGGCCTTACCCTGGACATCTTTCAAATCGACAAATCCCCAGAAACGGCTGTCCGCGCTTTCATCACGGTTATCGCCCATTACGAAAAGCGAACCTGTCGGAATTGTTACGGGACCGAAATTATCGCGAGGCTGAACTGATGAAGGATAAATATTTTTGTCAGAATAAATTGAGGTTATATCTGTAAATAACTTGCCATTAATAAATATTTTTTTATCTTTAATTTCAATTGTATCTCCGCCGATACCGATAACACGTTTAATGTAATCAAGGGCGCGATCTTTGGGATAAATGAAAACAATGATATCGCCTCTTTGGGGATCACTAATAGGGAGAATAATATTTCTGAAGTAAGGTATCTTTATTCCGTAAATAAATTTATTGACAACAAGTTGGTCGCCGACAAGGAGTGTGGGAACCATAGAGCGGGAAGGTATTTTATACATTTTGATGAAAAACGTAGTAATCAGGAGTGCAATCAGGATAGCGGTAATAATTCCCTCGATAAATTCTCTTGTTTTTGATTTTATTATTTTCGATGATTTCAACGCAGTATATTTCCTAGTCGCTGCCAGCGTAGATTCGTTTCTTCATGATTCCACGACCAATAAACAATAAAAGCCTTTCCTTCCACATCTTTCAAATCGACAAATCCCCAGAAACGGCTGTCCGCGCTCTCATCACGGTTATCGCCCATGACAAATAATGATTCCTGGGGCACTGTAATCGGGCCGAAATTATCACGTGGTTGCATTGAAGCAGGATAAGTGACTTTATCGCTATAAATTCCGTAAGAGTCTTTATATTGTTTGCCGTTGATAAATATAATTTTGTCTCTAATTTCAATTTTATCGCCACTGACACCAATGACACGTTTGATATAATCCTTAGAACGATCGTTAGGATAAATGAAAACAACAATGTCGCCTTTTTGAGGATTAGTAATGGGAATAATTGTTTTTCTTAAAACAGGTATTTTTATACCATAAATAAATTTGTTAACCAGGAGATGATCACCGACAAGTAGTGTGGGAACCATAGAACGGGAAGGTATTTTATATGCCTGAATGATAAATGTGCGCACGACAATGGCAATCAAGATGGCAATTATTATTGCTTCAACGTACTCATGTACTTTTGATTTTAATTTTTCCTTATTCCTGATTTTTACTTTTGAGTTATCTTCAATCATAATTAATACTAAAACCTCTACGAATAAATATTTGATAAAGAAACAGCAATCATGAACAGGGTGATAAAGCCTTTAAGCAACTTTCTGCCTATCATACTAAAAATGGCACGACGAGTGGCGCGGAAAGGGGTTTTTAATTTTGATTGCCGAAGAAATTCAGTTGTTATAATTCCGGTGAAGCCTCCTAAAAAAAAACCTACCCAAATGCCCGGTCCCCAAAATAATGGTGTGAGAATGATAGTTCCTGTAATTGCGCCAATCGCGGATGCTCGCAATGATTTTTTTGCATCCAGCGGCTTTAAGTCTCCATACATATCCAGAAGAAAATCAATTGTTTCTGCAACTATAGCGGACAAAAAAAGAAACAAAATAATTTTCCACCCAACTTGATTAAAGCCTGTGAATATCGCGTAAAACAAAACATCAAAAAAAATAACTACGGTTCCGGGCAAGCCAAATAAATTTATATAAATGCCTGCAAACAATATTAAAATAAAAATAGCCAATCCCGCCGTGGCTAAAAGCGACAATTTATTATTTCCTCTTTAACTTTGCAAGTTGCAAGTTTTCAAAAAACAGCACAATCGGACAGGAGATGAATACAGATGAATATGTGCCAAACACTACGCCGACAAGCAAAGAAAAAGCCAAATCGTGGAGTACCGGTCCACCCCAGATGTACAGTGCGATAACAGTAAGAAAGACCGTAAAGGAAGTTAATATGGTTCTGCTCAATGTTTGATTAATGCTTGTATTGATAGTTTCAGCAAGTTTTTGCCGAGAATTGAGTTTTACATTTTCCCTTATTCGATCAAGCACAACAATCGTATCATTGATGGAATAACCAATGATAAAGAATATTGCCGCGAGAATGGAAATCGTAAATTCCATCTTCAGTATAGAAACTGTGCCGATGATAATAATGACATCATGAACCAGTGCAATTATACCGCCCAGTGCGTAGCGGAATTCGAAGCGCCATGCTATATAAATAAGCATGGCCAGCCAGGAAAGAATTACGGCAAAAACGGCTTTTCTCTGGAAATCCATGCCTACCTTTGATCCTACAACTTCTACGCGTCGAATTTCATAATCTTTACTAAAAGCCGTGGTCAAAGGTTTTTTCACGTTTTCTTCGAAAAGTTTCTGATCATGGAAAGACTCCGTCGTGCGAATAAGAAACTCGTTGGGGCCAAACTGCTGTATAATGCTGCTTTCCAAACGTGTTGATTTAAGAGCTTCCCGAATCTTGTCGGCGTTCATATCCTTCTGAAATTTTACCTGAATTATTGAACCGCCGGCAAAATCAATTCCTAGGTTTAAACCACCATGAATGATAACTGATGCAATACAGATGATTGTCAATATAACTGAGAAAATAATCGCGTATTTCATTTTCCCGACGAAATCTATGTGAATTCCCGGTTTGATTAACTCCATACTATATCTCCTGCCTGCTAATGTATTTGTTTAAATGCTTAATTTTTTAATGTTAAAGTTCCAAGTAAAATAATCAAAAATTACTCTCGTAACGAAGACAGCGGTGAAGAGACTGGCCAGTAGACCAATGATCAGCGTTACCGCAAATCCTTTAATGGGGCCTGTGCCGAAGATAATCAGGAAAATTGCTGAAACGATTCCGGTTACATGCGTATCAATAATAGTGATGAATGCTTTCGAATAACCAGTGTCGAGCGCCAGTCTGACATTTTTCCCTGTACGCAATTCTTCGCGAACCCGTTCAAAGATAAGCACGTTAGCATCAACTGCCATGCCGACGGTGAGGAGCAACCCTGCAATTCCGGGCAGTGTTAGCGTGGCTTTGAATGCCGCCAGTATTCCCAAAACGAGAACAATATTGATAATGAGAGCCAAATCCGCGACAGTTCCCGATAGGCGGTAATAGATTATCATAAATAAAATGACAAATAGTGAGCCGAGGAGTGTGGCCATAATACCCTGCCTTATCGAATCGCTGCCGAGTGATGGGCCAACCGTTCTTTCTTCCAGAATATTGACCGGCGCCGGCAATGCGCCTGCGCGCAAAACGATAGCCAAGTCGCGCGCTTCATCCATGGTGAAGCTACCGGTAATCTGAGCCTGACCGCCGGAGATTCTTTCCTGAATTACAGGCGCTGAATGTACAACACCATCCAGAACAATAGCCATACGTTTGCGGACATTATCATTGGTTATTCGGTCGAAGTCGGTTGCGCCCTGCGAATTGAATTTTATGGAAACATTCGGTTCACCGAAGCGGTCAGATATTTGTACTTTGGCTGTCTCTAGTGAAGCACCGGTAAGAAGAGTTTTGTTCTTTATTAGATAAGGTGTCGAACCTCTTTGTCCTGTTGCTTTGTCTGTACGCAAGCCATAAGCAATTACATCTCCCTCCGGAATATTGCCACGAAGAGCTTCTTCAATGGAGCTTTCATCATCAACTATTTTGAATTCCAAAAGGGCTGTCTTTCCAATCAGGTTTTTCGCCCTTTCAGGGTCTTGAATGCCAGGTAATTGGATCATAATCCGGTTATCACCTTCAGGTACAATTTCCGGTTCCGAGATTCCAAACTGATCGACTCTATTTCGAATTGTTTCAAGACTATGTTCAACTGTCAGCTTTTTTAGGTCAATTGCTCTTCTATCATTTATTTTTAGAATGACCGTCTGCCCACCATCGCGAGGTGTGGACGATGCAACCTCCAGATCGAGATATTGATCGCGCAGGATTTTATCGAGTGCTGCTCTGCCTGCGGAATCGGTCATGTCCAAAGAAATCGTGGCGCCTTTTGCCCTTTCCACTTTACGGAAACGCACTTTGTTTTCCATTAATGATTCTTTAAGGTCATTTGCCGATCTTTCCATCATGGATTCCAGTGCTTTTTCCGTATCAACTTCCAGAACCAAATGCATTCCTCCCTGAAGATCCAGGCCCAGATGAATTTTATCTTTTGGAAAATATTCATTCCAGGGGGATGGAATATGAGGAAACAGCGTAGGTATTAAAAAATAGAGAGCAACAAGACAGATAATTGCTGTAATTGCCATTCTGAGTTTTATAGATTTAAACATGAATTGCCCCTTTCTATGTTATTCCTTTGTTGCCGGTGCCCCCGCTTTTTGGAGAACTATTCCGATTGCTGCGCGGGACACTTTGATTCTTACTTTGTCGGCAATTTCTAAAGTGATGACTGTTTCAGAAAGGCCGGTTACTCTACCATGAATTCCGCCTGTGGTTACAACTGTGTCACCATAGGCCAGGTTAGCCAGCATGGCTTGCAATTCTTTTTGTTTTTTCTGCTGCGGCCGAATCATCAGAAAATAAAAAATGCCAAAAATTACGGCCATCATGATCATGAAACCCCAATCGCCAAAACCCCCTGCTGAACCGGCGGCGCCTTGGTTACCACCCATTGCGTATGCTGTTGATATCAATTTTATTCCCTCCTTGAAGCTGCTCTTTATCAGATTTTTTTATAATTTCATCTTATTTTTTAAAAAAGTCATTTTTAAATTTCAAAAACCGATCTTCTTCTAATGCCGCCCGAATTTGCTCCATAAGTCGCGTATAGTAGCGGACATTGTGAATAGTGTTTAATACCATAGACAGTATCTCACCTGCAACATATAGATGACGTAAATATGCTCGGGAGTAATTTTTACAGGTGTAGCAATCACATGTTTCGTCAAGCGGATCATTACATTCCCGCCAGCGGGAATTTTTTATAACAATCTTTTCTGAATTTGTAAACAATAATCCGTGACGGGCGCATCGGGTAGGAATAACGCAGTCAAACATGTCTATTCCGCAGGATACTCCAAAAACAATGTCCTGAGGTGTGCCGACGCCCATCAGGTAGCGCGGTCTATCCACAGGTAATAATGGAGTAATCAAGTTGCTAATTTCATACATTATTTCTTTAGGTTCGCCTACACTCACTCCGCCTAAAGCATAACCGTCAAAATCAAGGGCAGTGATTTGTTCCATTGCTTGTTTGCGCAAGTCCAGATAAGTACCACCCTGAATAATGCCGAAAAGTGCCTGATTAACGTTAGTTTTAGCATTTTTGCACAAATCAGCCCATTTTACTGTCAAGGCTAGTGATTCTTGAGTCTGTGTTAATGTGGCAGGATATGGTGTGCACTCGTCGAAACACATCATAATATCCGAACCCAGTGATTGCTGAATTTCAATTGCTTTCTCCGGACTTAAGAAATGTTTGGATCCGTCAATGTGAGAACGAAACATAACGCCGTCTGGTGTAATTTTGCGCAGGGCGCCTAAAGAGTAAACCTGAAAACCGCCGCTGTCGGTCAAAATTGGATAAGGCCAGTTCATGAACCGGTGCAGACCACCCAACTTTTGAATAGTTTCATGGCCGGGACGCAAATACAGATGATAAGTATTGCCTAAAATAATTTCAGCGCCGCAATTTTTGATCTCTTCAGGTA
>JANXZU010000103.1 GCA_025355345.1 Syntrophaceae bacterium | reverse complement strand
ATCTGCTTATGCAGCAATGGTAGAAATCGGACTTTGAAACGTAAAGCTTCCATCGAAGTAAAGACATCAACTGCTGCAACGGGCTTACCTGCGAGCACCGCCAGTTGTTGTGGGGTTTTAAAATTAGAAATTGCGACATTCTTAATTTCAATGCCTGAAACAATGGAGAAAATACTTACATCGATTTTTTCAATATAAACCTGCCTATTTAAAATTTTGGACATCTGAGATTGGACAAAGGATTTGTCCACCTTGAGCATGATAATGACTCCCGCTGCGATGACTAGAATTAATATGGCCGCGATTAAACAACCTACTGTGATAAGTATTTTTTTCAACATAATCTTTCCGCCTTTCTTTTAATTTCGGGCATACACCCATTATTTAAATAATTATTTGCAGATAATGATTCCAAATATACACGTCCTAAGATTAATTGGCGCTGTGTAAAAGCCTCTCGCGTACCATTCCCATATAGCTGCGCAGGGTAAACAATTGATCAGCAAAAGATGCCGGAACTTTCAATTTGTTAACGGTTTCTTCAATTTCGCTAAGCCTTTCCAGTAGTTCATCGCGCCTCTCGGGGGTTACAGGAGCGCCCAAATCTTCTTCGAGAAACAATAGCGCTCGGTACCAGCGCAGCAGACGAAGTCTCATTCTCCATCTATAGAGGGCGGGAATGCTTTTAAGCCCAGGGATCAATATCAAAAGCATTGGTACAAATACGACAAGAATTCGATTGACAAGACTTGCCATCCAGAAAGGAAGATATTTGTAGAAAAAACTTTTACCTGATTTATAGAATCGAACTGCTTCGGGGCTTATCTTATATTCATGTTCGAGCATCGCTGGAAACTCACCGCGCTTGCGCGTCAGTCCGGGCTTTGAATGTACTTCCGTTGCTGCCTCCAGTAAAAGATCGGAGAGTGCAGGATGAAGATCAGAACGCGCGATAAGCTCAACTGTCGGACTGACCAGAATGACATCATGCTCGGGAATGTTCTTGCCGAAATCAAAGGATCCCCTGGGGATAACGATCTTGTTCAAATGGCTGACCCGACGGGTATAGGCATCAGCCTGAGAAAAATTGAAAAGTCTAATTCCCGGGTGTTTCAGTAATTCGCGTCTGGTCTCTGAAGATGCGGAATCACTCATCATAAAGGCGGCGTCAATTTTACCTTCCAACAGCGCTTTATGGGCATCGTCATCGTCCATTTCCAGCAGTGCGGTTGCGCCACCTGGTTTAATGCCGTTCATTTCCAGAAGCTCCAGAGCCAGCACCTGTGTGCCGGTTCCATCTTCGCCTATTGCTAATTTTTTGCCGCTGAACTGGGATAAAAGATCGAAGGGTTTGCTGCTCTTGTAGAAGATATAAAGCGGTTGGTAGCTAATACTGCCTAACGACATCAGCTTCTCAGTATTACTGTTTTTGGCGACACCTGTTTGCACAAATCCAACATCAACCCGGAATGCCGGATTTTCCAGGCGCTGTAAATTCTGCAGAGAACCTTCTGATTTCAGGATTTCCAGCTTCACGCCTTTTTTTGCCAGTATCTTTTTATATTTCTCAGCGTTCTTCGCTAAGCTGGTGCCTTCATCACCACTGGTAATAATAATAGTATCCGGTGGAGCTGTATAAATAAACCAGAAAGTAGCTGTTATTACTACCAGGCAGATAAAAATAATTGCGGTAAGAGTTGTTCCCGGACTAAGACCGAAAGTTTCCGCAAACATTACCTGAATTCGCCCTAGGCCACGGGTAAACATATTTTTGAATGCATTCAGTAACTTGGCAATGCCGGGTTTTTCCATAATTTATACCCCCATCTTGTGGTTAATTTACCTTTTGTTTGGACGTCAACAGCTTTTCTCACCATCCCTTAATCAAAAGGGATGCAGCTTAAAATTTCACTAATCTATAGCATATTTGCGAGCAAAATTCACATAACATATTGTTCACCAAATTATCTTAAATACAATATATTGAAATTTTCCCTTAAGCGTATAAGAAAGAAAAATCAGGATTATGTAATTAAAACGTGTCATTCTGGCGATATTATGTTATTAGCTACTCCGATTCCATCGGAGGATACAATGGCGGATAAGTCAAAAGTGGGGTTGGAATTTCCAACCTATACAATTACAGTGGAAAAAAACAAGATTGCCGAATTTGCAATGGCTGTCGCGCTTAAACAACACAAGGAAGAAATTAATCCTATTTACTATGATGATGCCGGCGCAAAAAAAGCTGGTTATCATGGGATCACCGTTCCTCCAACATTTATGACCAGTTTTGCTTTTTGGACTGGACAGGGTCTACCGGAAATAGTTAATGCCTTGGGCATTAATATGAACAAGCTTTTGCATAGCGAAGAAGAATATGAATATCTTGGTAATATTTACGAGGGAGATACGATTACCCGTAAAATGAAAGTTGCTGAAATGTTTGAAAGGGGAAAGAGAGGCAAAGTGGGCAGATTTGCTGAAGTCACTATACTCGAAACAGAAGTTACAAATCAGCGAGGCGAACTGGTCGCTAAAGTGCGTACAACCATAATGGAAAAATAGGAATATATAAATAATGGCAGTAAATTTTGACGATATTAAAATTGGCGATGCGATTCCCCTTTACACTTCCGGTCCTATTACCTGTACTCATCTGGTTCGTTACGCCGGAGCGTCAGGAGATTTTAATCCGTTGCATCACGATCAATCCTTTGCCAAAATGATCGGTTTGGACAATATCATTGCCCATGGAATGCTAATAATGGGTATTGCCGGTGAAGCTGTAACTGCATGGGTTGAAAACAAGTATTTAAGAAAATTATCTGTCCGATTCTTGGGTATGACCGAACCTGTTAATTGGAATGACATAGAAAACACAAAAGGCAGAGCAACAATTACTGTTAGCGGTATAGTAGTTAAGAAGTATGAAGAGAATGGCGAAAAGAGAATTCATTGCAGTATTGTTGCTAAGGATGCGTTAGGTAGCAGAAAGCTTGACGGTTTTTTTATTGTAGCCTTACCTTGATAATTATGAAAGCACGTATTTTAATTATTGACGATGATGCCGTAGCGTGCGAGTTTTTACAGGAAGCTCTCCTGCGTGATGGTTATGAAGTAATTTCCTATACGTCAGCGCTAGATGCACTTCAACAAGACCTTTCCCGGTATGACCTTTTAATGTCCGATATTCGCATGCCCGGTATGGATGGCTTGCAGTTTCTGAGTCAAGTGCAAATAAAGTGGCCAAATTTACCGGTTATTCTTATGACATCCTATGGTTCCCTGGAAACAACGATGGAGGCCATAAGTCTCGGTGCCTGGGATTACATAAGCAAACCATTTTCGCCTGATGACTGCCGGGCTATTGTGAAGAAGGTGCTGGAGGTTCGTGAGCTTCGTGACAGGCGCATGGACATGCAGCCGGAGTCAACTGAATTGCCAAAGTTCATCGGGTCATCCGCGACCATGGTTGAATTTTACAAGCAAATTGCCCGTGTTGCCGATTCGGCGGCCAGTGTTTTAATAGAAGGAGAAAGCGGTACAGGCAAAGAGTTAACTGCCCACTCCCTGCACAACATGTCTTCGAGGCGCGATAAGCCTTTTGTAGTAGTTCATTGCGGAGCCATTCCCGATAATTTACTGGAATCCGAACTTTTCGGCTATGAAAAAGGATCATTTACCGGCGCCGACCATCAGCATGTAGGGTTAATGGAATCGGCACAGGGCGGGACAATATTTCTTGATGAAATAACAGAAATGTCTACAGCCTTGCAAGGTAAACTACTGCGCTTCATGCAAGACGGTGAAGTTAGAAGAATCGGCGGTCATGAGGTTCGACACGTTGCTGTGCGAGTAGTGGCAGCGGCTAATAAAAACATTGATGAAGAGGTGAGTAATGGTAGTTTTCGCCTCGATCTTTTGTACAGATTTATTGTGAGACTGCACATTCCGTCTTTGCGTGATCATAAAGAGGATATACCTCTTCTCATTGAATCATTGCTGAAGAAATTCGGTTATACCAGCGTTCGTATTTCGCCGGAGGCGATGGAATTATTGATGTCCTATTCATGGCCTGGCAATGTTCGTGAACTGGAGAATGTTCTGCAGCAAACTTTATTGCTTTCACCTTTTGTGGTTGTCCTGCCGGAAAATTTACCGGATCGCTTTTGGCGGCAAAAAGAAACTAAAGAGGATACCGTCCCGTCCGACCTAAATCCACTTGCGGAAGCGGAAAGAGATCAAATTCGGCAAACACTGAAGGCGAATTCCTGGAACCAATCAAAGACAGCACAGATATTGGGAATTGACCGGAAAACATTAAGGTTGAAAATTCGTCGTTATGGTTTGCTGGATGAAAAGCCATCAGTAGGCGAAACGCCAAATGGCTTAAAATAATGGATGCCAGAAGATGGTATAGTGCTTATAGATTTTTTTCCAGTTTATCCGCTACCGGTAGATAAAGAATAATAGAAGTTCCATTGCCCGGCGAGCTTTTAATTTCCATTTTGCCGCCGTGAGTTTTTATAATATCGCGGACTATAGCCAAACCCAATCCCCGTAACCCTTCATTCCTGCGCGTGCTGAAAAAAGGTTCACAAGCCTTATCAATCATATCCGGCGGAATTCCCGCTCCGGTGTCCTGAACCGTAATAGCGACTACCCTGTTTTGCTCAACACCTTCCGCAGATATAGTTATTTTCCCGCCTTTTGGCATAGCCTCCAGTGAATTTTGAATTATGTTCAATAGCGCAGTCTGGATTCTATAACGATCAACGTACAAAGATTGAGTTGCGGTACCGATATGAACGCCGACTATAACGTTGTTTTGCCGTGTCAGGGGCTCAACCAGCGGCAGAGTTTCACTTAAAATATTTTGAAGAGTAAGGACTTCAAAATGAGGATCTGGTAGACGAGTGGCTTTCCGGACATTTTGAATGACATTGTCCAAGCGCTGGGTTTGTTGAACAATCAATTCCAGTTTATGGATGACATCCGGCGCAAAGCCTTCCCTTTCCAACAAAAGTTTGGCCAGCCCGCCGATAGAATGCAGCGGAGTTCCTAAATCATGGGCGAGATTAGCTGTTAAATGTCCAAGAGCAGTTAACTGCTTGAGGTCATCAACTTGTTTTTGCAACTGAACCACTTTCAAAGTTTCTTCTTGAACGCGGTCTTCCAAATGTCTGGTCAAATCAAAATTTCTGGCCATAACTTGCTGAATTTCATCGGCCATCAGGTTGAAGTGCAAGGCGAGTTGTCCCCATTCATCCTGACGAGCGATAGGAATACGTTTAATATATTGCTCTTTCTGGGATTCATCAATTGTCTCAATGATAAGACTTAACGGTCCGCCGATAAGCCAGCGATAACTTAATCCTATTAACAATAGAATGACTATTAATAATCCGGCGCTGCTAAATATTAGTAATTGCTGAGCCCTATTAAGGATTTCAGCATTAGCGCGAGAAAACCCTATAATACCGACTACAATATGTGAATCCTTTGTTTCACCTGCAACGGGATATAAAAGACCCAATGCCGGACCGCTTTCTGTCTCCATTTTAGCATAACGGGATTTGCCATTTTTGGTGGTCGCAGCGACAATATCATCAGGCCATTCATATTGAACACGACTGGCACCCGCCACATAATCAACATCGTTATGGCTGGTGTCGAAGATATCAATACGGGCGATACGAATATCTGATTGAAGGTGGTCTTTAAGTGCGGAATCCAGCGCGGAAAGGCCGCGTTTAGTCGGGAAATATTGATAAAATGTACTGACAGTTTCCGCAACACCTTCGAGCCTTTTTACCTGCTGACCTACGAGAATTCTATCCAGGGCAGTCAATTGGATTACGCCCCAGATGGCCATGGTTATAGCTAAACCTGCAACGGTCAGTGCAACCAACCGTACTCTTACTGTCAGATTGTCATTGTAAGCAATTATTTTGGCAATTAATTTTTTAATCATACTTCATAAATATAGCAGAAAGGAGAAAAATAAACCATAGCAAGACAAAAAAAGAAGGGACAGGTTGCCCTGTCCCTTCTTAACATCACATAAAGTTGCTATAGAACTATTTTGCTGCTTCGGGAGCGTCAACTTTCTTTTCTGCTTTAGCTGCCTTTGCTGCTGCTGCTTTTTCTGCTTTAGCTGCCTTTGCATCTGCTTTAGCTACCGGTGCTTTTTCCGCTTTTACTGCTTCATCTTTTGCTACGGGTGCTACAGCCTTGTCAGCTGCCATTACGGTGGTGCAAAATGCGAAAACCAATGCTACTACTAACAATACTAAACGCTTCATCTTAAATCCTCCTTCAAAATTTGTTTAATTTAATAACACCCTTATAAAAATTTAAGGGACTCCAAATTAATTGCCGTAGATACTCAAGTACTTCTACTTTTTCTTAAACAGCATTTACTTTTTTTTATCAATTTTTTTTGGTACTCTTACTGCCCGTATCGCTACCATCTGGCCATCTTTTTCAATATACGCAATTTTAACTGAATCATCAACAGCGACATTTTCCGTAGGTTTCTCTAAAACAAATTGCATAGTTTCTGCGTTGCCCTTAACGGTTCGTTCTATCTTAATTGAGCTATCCGAAATCTCGATAACTTTCCCTGTTGCATTCATTTTTGGCGATTTAACTATATTTGTTTTTGCCTGATCAGCTTTAATATTTTCAGCTACAGCTCTGTCAGAGGCAAACGCCAGAGCAGAAAAAAGAAAAGCAATACTTACTGTGTAGACAAAAGCTCTTTTCATAGCGATTAACCTCCGTATTATTTCTGATATTCCCCTACAGCAACTTGCGTGCCACGACCGCAATAAACGAAATTTAGTGTATTGCATTGAAATAATAGACTAAATTATTTAGCAAACTATATTGGTATTTAATCTCAATAGTAAAGTGGGGATTAATTCCCCATGTTCTGGCGCGTTATTCAACAGCCAGGGCATAAATGAGCATGTTTTAATCTTTAGTCACCCGTCTATATATCCAGCAATGAAGATAAAAGATGAAAGTTTCAATCCCTCCCAGGCGCAGTAGCTTCAGGGAGGCCTCGCGTATATTATTTTGCTGAGAAACTTTATTATCGGCCAGATATATACTCAGCAGACCTCTATTGATCAATCGATGAAATGAAGAATCAGGGAGACCGGAAACACTTAGCTGTGCTTGTTGATAAAAATGAGCAAGTCTTAGGACCAGAACATTATCGTTTTGGTAAAAAGAACAGAAATTCAAATCCATGCCCTGGCGATCTTCTTCCTGATCAATAAAATAATCCAGGAGAATGTGCAGGCCCTGTACCCAGGGGAAAAAAGCCTTATGAATTTTAGAGACAAGTTCGGCAGATGTTGGAGGATTGAATAAGTATGAGACAATGCAAAAAATACCAAGGGTTGAACCGGAGCAGGCGGCAAATTCATGCCAGCTCATTTCCGGCAAACCTTCTTTGTGCTTTTCAAACCACGCCTGAAGACGTGGCAGGCGCTCATCATTCTTCACATGCTTGTGCACTTGCAAATCAATATAAACACTTACCAGTTGCCTCAGAGTCCTGGCAGCGATTTCGTAATCAGGCACTGCGCTCAGTACTTCCCGGCAGGTTGTCACCAATGAAGCCAGATAGCCCCCGTCGTCTTGATCCTGCCGGAAGCGGTAATACAAATTTGCATCATATGGAAATTTTGCATTGGGTGTCAGAGCATGCAGCATGGATTCATGCAGCGCCCGAAAATCGTCAGGATTTAAAGACGTGCTGCGGTCGCAGAGATTATCCAGGTAATCGCTGATTGTCTGATAAGCAACTATAAATTTAATCGCCTCTTTATAGTGATTCCGGGCCAGCAATCCGTAAAGTGCGCCGCCCTCGCAATGAAAAGTTTTGCTGGAAATACTCATGAGCGCCTGTTTGCGTAATTCCGTATTGGGAATATTTTGCGCTCGTTCCCTCCATTGCCCTATATACTGATGAGTTAAAGGTTGTATTCTCAAAATCATTTTTGTTGTCAGGGATATTAAATTTGTCGGAACCTGCAAATTTAGTGCTCCTGTTCTAAGAATTAAACTTTTTGGTAATTAACACAACGATGTAAAGATGACAAGATCAAGAGTCGATTCGATGATTGACCGTATAATAGTATTCATGATAGTTCTTTGTAAAGAAAGAGATCGGAAGCCATGAAAGCTGTAAAACCAACAGATGCAGATATTATTGTTATCGGTGGAGGGGCGTCAGGCCTTATGGCAGCAGGACGTGCGGCCGAGGTGGGCGCCAGTGTTTTACTTTTGGAAAAAACTGATGGGTGCGGGAAAAAAATTTTAATTAGCGGCAAGACTCGCTGTAATCTTACAAATTCTGCGGAGTTGAAAATATTCATCTCTATGTATGGGACCAATGGCCGTTTTCTGCACAGCGCTTTTCATCGATTTTTTCGTCAAGAGTTGCTCCTGTTTCTGGAAAACTACGGACTTGAAACCAAGGTTGAGCGGGGCGGTAGAATCTTCCCGGTTTCTGATAATGCACATGATGTTGTTAAGGTTTTTAAAAAATATCTGGTCGCAGGTAATGTTCAGGTTAAGTTAAATAACAAAGTGCTTTCCATCGAAGTTGAGGATAAAGGGATCTTCAATGTTAAAACTCAAACTGACAATTTTCGAAGCCATTGTGTGATCATGTCTGCCGGTGGCTCATCATGGCCGGCTACAGGATCCGCAGGTGATGGCTGCAAAATTAGTTCAATGCTAGGGCACAGCATAGTCAAACTAAAACCGTCACTGGTGCCACTTATGGTACGTGAACAAAAACTTGCCCAGTCCATGCAGGGAGTAAGCCTGCGCAATGTTCGCGCGACAGCTTTTCAGGGAGAAGCAGACAGGATCGATTCAACATTAACTCCTCAGATAGATTATGGACGCGGTGAAAAAAAAGTACCTCGTTCGCCTTTGATTGAAAGCCGTTTTGGTGAGATGCTCTTTACTCACTTTGGTCTGGGAGGTCCTATCATATTACTGATGAGTCTTGCTGTTACCGAAGCACTCGAAAATGGGCCGGTGGCGATTTTTATCGATTTAAAACCAGCCTTAAGTAAAGAACAATTGCATAAGCGTCTGCAGCGGGATTTGAATCAATCGGGTAAAAGAAAAATTACTGGTATTATCAAAGAATATCTACCAGCCAAAATGATCGAACCATTTATCGAGCAAACCGGCATTGATAAAGAAAAACTGGCACACCAGATAGCGGCACCCGAACGTGAAAAAATTGTGGAGCTGCTCAAAGCGCTGCGTTTTAACATCAAATCACCTCTGCCCTTGGAAAAAGCGATAGTGACGGCAGGCGGTGTGGCGCTCACCGAGATTGATCCGCGCACTATGGCTTCCAAAAAGGTTAAAGGGCTTTATTTTTGCGGTGAAGTCATGGATGTTGATGCTGACACCGGCGGTTATAATCTACAAGCCGCGTTTTCAACAGGCTTCGTCGCGGGTGAAAGCGCCGCCGAGTATGTAACTTCATTCTCACAATTCCGGGGCGATTGATGGGACAAGGCAAGCAAGGACCAATAGTTCCTTGCTGGTATTGCGGACTTGATGTTCTTCGTTAGGCGGCATAAAAATTACTGTTTCGGGCTTTACGGGATTCCACTTACCATTGCCAAAAATTTCGCCAACACCTGCATGAATGAACATTTCATGTTCCCATGCGTGGGCATGCTTCGGTGTATATCCGCCCGGCGCAATCTCGAATATCCTCATGCAAAAATTATTCGCGCCGTCAGCCTTGCCCACAGCCACGCGGCCTGCAACTCCTTTGGCCTGGTCATTATCAAAATGGGTTGGTGTGATGGATGTGTATTTAATTATCTTCATGTTGTTCTCCCTGGGCAAATATGGATTTAAACTCTATAAAAGCGGTGCGAATATTTCACTAAGAGTCGGATGCGGTATAACCCACAAGCGCAGTTGTTTTTTTGTAAGCCCTTGGGATACAGCCAAAGCCAGAGGTGAAATAAGTTCACCGGCATGATCGCCGGCAATCGTTGCGCCGATGAGAATATCTTGATGAAAGACAGCTTTAACAAAACCCTGGCTCATCAGCTCCGCGCGGACAATGATGTTGGCGCTATATTGGGATTTTATAACATCCACCGCTAATCCTTCAGCTTCGGCTGCCTTCTGTGTAAGGCCAACGCGCGAAATTTGCGGATGGCTGTATACTACAGAAGGAATATATCTTTCATTATAAGAATAGTCGCCTACTCCGCAAATATGGCCTGCGGCAACTTTGGCCTGCTGAGTTGCCCGGTGAGCCAGCATCATGCCGCCGGTAACATCGCCTACAGCATATACTCCTTCAACATTTGTCATCATGTTACGGTCAACTTTAATTCCTGCTTTGGTATAAACAATTCCCAGTTTATCCAATTGCTCTGTATGCAAAAGAGGTTTGCGTCCGGTGCATAAAAGTGCGCAACTGGCGTTCATCTCTATTCCTTCACCGTTTTTCTGAGCCTGCATGATGACGCCATTGCCTGTATCTTTAAGGCTTAAAAGCTTTGTGGATGTATGAATAGCGACGCCTAAGCGGGTCAGCTCCTGATTAAGAAACTGAGAGGCTTCCTCATCTTCCAGCGTTAAAATACGATCCAGCAGTTCAACTATAAAAACCTTGATTCCGAGCTCTGCAAATACTGTAGCGTATTCCACGCCGATGAAACTACCGCCGACAATAATAATGTTTTCCGGTAGTGTAGCGACATGAAGAATATCATCGGAGGTAAGAATGTTTTTAGAGATATCGATGCCGGGGAGCATCTGGGGAACTGAGCCCCAGGCGAGAAGAATGTTCTGTGCAGAAACGATCTCGCTTTTCCCATCTTGATCTGTAAAGAGCACTTCTCGTGGCGATATAATTTCGCCCATTCCTGATTTTATTTCTACATGGGCATCGGAAAGAACCTTTTGCGCACCGAGGGCCGCAACCTTTACAATTTGTTGCTGATGTTTTTTCATGGCTGCAAAATCAACAGTAACACCGTTAATATTAACACCAACGCGTTTGAGTTTTTTTAGATCCGAATAAAATTTGCTACACGAGAGCAGAGCTTTCGTGGGGATGCAGCCGCGATGCGTGCATGTGCCACCCCAGCCGTCTTTTTCAATAATCAGTACACGTTTTTTATTTACGGAGGCAGTTTCCGCCGCCGCCAGCCCTCCCGGCCCGCCGCCGATTATGACTAAATCATATTTTTCAGACATTAATACACCTCACAATTACCGCTACCGTTAATTAGATTGCCACGTCACGCGAGGCGCTCCTCATAATCCTGCCCTCGCCGCATGATAGGAACTTCTCACAAGCGGATCTGATTCTACATGCTCAAAGCCATTTGAATAGGCGATTTCTTTAAACTGCGCAAACTCATCAGGATGATAATATTTTGCTACAGGCCAGTGTTTTCGAGTCGGCTGCTGATACTGGCCGATTGTCAGACGTTTGCATCGTGTGGAAGCCAAATCATCAATCAGGCGCAGAATGTCTTCACGTTTTTCACCAAAGCCGACCATAAATCCACTTTTGGCAATAAGGGGTGACGCGGCTACCTGAGAGAGCAGCTTTAGAGACATATTGTAATTGCCCTGCGGCCTTAGTTGATCAAACAAAGGCTCAACAACTTCCATATTGTGGTTTATGACATCGGGCTTGGCGGCAATTAAATTTTCCAGCGCTGTGAAATTTCCTTGAAAATCTGGAATCAATACTTCGATTTTGCAGGTAGGCACCTCTTTGCGTAACACGTTAATGCAATCGGCTAAAACTTGCGCGCCTCCGTCCGGTAGATCATCCCGAGTAACCGACGTGATAACAACATATTCCAGTTTCATTTTCTGCGCAGCACAAACTAAATTATGAATTTCCATTTTATTCACTGCCAATGGTTCTCCATGTTTAACATTGCAGTAAAGGCAGTGGCGGGTGCAGATATTGCCGAGAATTAAAAAAGTTGCGGTGCCGCAGGCAAAGCATTCGGCCATATTGGGGCAGGCAGCTTCCTGACATACTGTATGCAATTGAAGATTTGCCAGTGTTGTTTTAATTCTGCGGCATTGATTATCGTAAGGAGGACGAACCTTAAGCCAGGCAGGCTTGCGCAAGAGTTGTGGGTTCGATTGTCCGTTAAGCATTATGATATACCGTATGATAATAAGCCATAATTATAATCGACAGGAAACAATTGTAATGGTTCTTCATGACCTTTTCCAGCAAACATCGGGCTTGCGCGCGGCTAATACTTCATCAAGCCGGCAGACAGGTGTTGTCAGTGGCGCATCTTTAACCAGTTGCGGATTTTCTTTTGCCTCCTTGGCAATGGCGATCATTGCATCGCAGAAAGTGTTCAGCGTCTCTAAGCTTTCCGTTTCAGTAGGTTCTATCATGATCGCTTCAGAGACAATGAGCGGAAAATAAATGGTTGGCGGATGATAACCATAATCAATAAGCCGTTTGGCAATGTCGGTGGTATGGACACCGCTTTCGGTAACTTGTTTACTGCCGGAAAAAACGCATTCATGCATGCAGACACGGTCATAGGGCAGATCAAAATATGGTTTTAATTTTTCCTTGATGTAGTTGGCGTTGAGCACCGCCATTTCTGTGGCATGTTTTAATCCTTCAGCGCCTAATGAACGAATATAGGTATAGGCCTTAACAATTACACTAAAATTGCCGTAAAAAGAGCGCACACGGCCAATGGTATCAGGATATTTTTCCGACCATTCAAGACTATCGGCTGTTTTGACAATACGTGGTACGGGCAGATAGTCAACAAGCATTGCGCTTACGCCCACAGGACCGCTTCCGGGGCCGCCACCCCCATGCGGTGTGGAAAATGTTTTATGCAAATTGAGCTGGATAACATCAAAACCCAAATCGCCCGGTCTTACCTTGCCTAAAAAAGCATTGGCATTGGCGCCGTCACCGTAAAGCAAGCCGCCTTTTTCGTGTACAATTTTAGCAACCTGTTCAATGTTGCGCTCAAAAAGCCCCAGTGTGTTGGGATTGGTCAACATCAGACCGGCCACAGATTCGGTCATTAGCGACATCAAATGATCGATATCCACCCCTCCATCACTATTGGAACGCAGCGTCACCGTCTCAAAACCGCAAAGAGCGCCGGAGGCCGGATTGGTGCCATGGGCGGTATCCGGTATCAGGATGACCTGGCGCTTTTCGTTTTTCTTTTCAAAATACTTTTTAATCATCATAATGCCGGTAAGTTCGCCGTGCGCGCCGGCTGCCGGTTGCAGAGTAAACTCAGCCATACCGAAAATGCTGCTCAGATATTTCTGCATTTCAAAGATTAATTCCAGATTGCCTTGGGCAAATATATCGGCTGCGTATGGATGCAATCCGGTAAAGCCGGGCAGCGCTGCTACATTTTCATTTACTTTGGGATTGTATTTCATCGTGCAGGAACCCAGCGGATAAAAACCAAGGTCAACACCGAAATTCCTGCGCGATAAGTTGGTATAATGCCGGACCAGATCAACTTCCGCCACTTCCGGCAAATCCAGATCTTCCCGCAAATATTTTTTGCCGATGACTTTTTCGACATTTACATCCGGCACATCGCTTGCGGCAACTTCCGCCGCGCTGCGTCCGGCTTTGCTTTTTTCAAAAATCAAGTCCATCCGCTTTCCTCTGATAAAACAAGATTGTCACACCCGCCGTTGCGGATTCGTAATGACAAAGAAGGTTGAAAAACATTATCTAATAATATTTACAGCCCGATCCATGTCTTTTTTACTCAGCATTTCCGTGGCGCAGAAAAGCAGAGTGTTCTTAAATTCCGGGTAATCTTTCTGCAATTCGTAGCCGCCGATGATTCCTGCCGCTTGTAATTTATTATTAACCAGTCTTGCATCTGGGCATCGTAAAACAAATTCGTTATAAACTGGCGCGGCGAAAACTTCTTTCCAGCCTTTTAATTTCAGAAGCTTACTTTTCAGATACTGCGCCTTGTAAACATTTAGCTCGGCAAGCTGCTTAAGATTTTTGCCCAACGCTGCCAGATATACGCCTGCCGCCAGCGCGCAGAGAGCTTCGTTGGAACAGATATTCGAAGTGGCTTTTTCTCGACGTATATGTTGTTCACGTGTTTGCAGTGTCAGGACAAATCCGCGCTTGCCGTTTTTATCAACCGTCGCGCCGACAAGCCTGCCCGGAATGCGCCGCATAAATTTTTCCTGCGCGGCAAAAATACCCAGATACGGACCGCCGTAATTAAGCGGGTTGCCGAAACTCTGGCCTTCGCCCACAACAAAATCAGCCCCTGCCTCGCCTGCCGGCTTCAAAATTCCCAGTGACGTGCCGTCAGTGAAACCGGCAACAAGCAATGCTCTTTTTTGATGGGCAGCATCGGCAATCGTGTCAATATCTTCGATCACTCCAAAAAAGTTGGGGCTTTGCACTAAAACGGCGGCAACGTCGTCATCAAGCACGTTTTGCAAAGTTTTTGAATCAATCTGGCCGGATGACGTATACGGTATTTCCAAGACTGTATAGCCGTTAGCCCACGAATAAGTATTAACCACCTGACGATATTCCGGATGAACCGAGCGGGCGACAATAATTTTGTTTCTACTGGACATTTTGGCGCAAAGCACAGCAGCCTCGGCCATTGCGGAAGCCCCGTCATACATAGAGGCGTTGGCAATTTCGGTGCCGGTGAGATGGGCAATCATTGTCTGATATTCGTAGATTGCCTGCAAAATGCCCTGACTGATTTCGGCCTGATAAGGGGTATAGGCTGTATAAAATTCTGCGCGCCCCACGATGTGTCCGACAACTGCCGGAATAAAATGGGAATAAGCGCCGGCTCCCGTCAAACTAAATTGCGGAAGTTTGTTTTTCCCGGCAATTTTCGACATAACCGCGATGGTTTCCTGCTCAGATAAAGCGGCAGGAATATCCAGCACATTCTTCAATCTGAATTTTTCCGGAATATCAGTAAACAGTTCATCGATACTGGCTATGCCAACAGCAGACTGCATTTGCTCGATATCACCAGGAGTATGGGGGCAGTAATCCATGCGTGGTATTCTTCCTTTAGTGTTTTTCCTCTTTGACAAATTGTTCATAGTCAGCGGCGCTAAGCAGCGTTTTTAGCTCTGCCGCATTAGACAGTCGCATTTTTGCAATCCAACCCTGGCCGAAAGCGTCCTGATTAATAAGTTCCGGTGTTTCCTCAAGTTTCAAATTGACATCAAGAACTTCTCCGCTAACCGGAGCATAAACATCGGATACTGATTTTACCGATTCGACAACAGCCATCGGCTCGCTTTTGGATACTTTTTTCCCTATTAAAGGCAACTCCACAAACACAATGTCTGTAAGCATTTCCTGAGCGTGATCGGTAATGCCCACAATTGACGTTCCATCGCCATTATCTTTAACCCATTCATGCTCACGTGAATATAGTCTGTCGGTAGGATTTGATTTGGACATTTTACATCTCCCTGGTTAATTTATTTTGATCTTTTATAAAAAAGACCCGGCAGCCGCCTGGCTGGTTGTCTCTAATTTTAAAAATTGTATACGATCGCCTTTGCGGCTCATCTCTTTTCCCGTTTGTAAAACGGCAGCTTGACAATTTTTGCCTCGGCCATTGTATCCCGAATAGCAACTGCTATTATCGTATCCGGCGCGCTGCAGGCCTCATCAACAAAAGCCAGGCCGATTGCTTTGTTCAATGTTGGCGAAAATGTTCCGGAAGTGACAATGCCGATCTCCCGCTTTTTATGAAATACTTTATAGCCATGCCGGGCAATTCCCCGGCCGGTCATTTCTATGCCAACCAGTTTGTGACCGAAGCCCGAATTTTTTTTGGTCATTAGCGCTGTTTTTCCGATAAATTCCTTGTTAATATCGACAATCCAGCTATAAGGTACCTCCAGCGGGCTAACTGTTTCAGTTATGTCCTGACCGTTGAGCATCATGCCGCCTTCCAGCCGCAATGTGTCTCTTGCGCCCAGTCCAGCCGGTTTTATGCCCAGTGAAGCTCCGGTAATCATCAGTTTATCCCAGATATTGCTCATATCATTAGCGGCAGCATAGATTTCAAAACCATCTTCGCCGGTGTACCCGCTGCGCGAAATAATTGCCGGTATTCCTGCTACTTGAGATTCACAAAAATGATAGAAACGCAAAGTCTGGAGATTCGCATCTGTCAATTTCTGTAAAATTTCTTCAGAGAGTGGACCTTGCAGGTCCAGTTTACCCATTGTGCCGCTGATATCTTTCAAACTGCAATTAAATCCATTGTCTTGCGAAACAGCTTTTATCCACTGCCAATCGCGTTCTTTGGGGGTAGCATTGGTAACCAGCATGTAGGAATTATTATCAAGTTTGTATACAGTTAAATCATCGATAATGCCGCCCTCTTCGTTAAGCAGAGCGGATAGTTTGACCTGTCCTATTTTTTGATCTGCCAGATTTCGAGTTAATACCAGTTGTAAAAGATCAAGCGCCTGCGGGCCTTTAACCTCAATTTCTCCCATGTGGCAGATATCAAAAAGGCCGGCTGCATTTCTGGTTGCTTTGTGTTCATCAATGACGTTAGAGTATTGCACGGGCATAGCCCATCCGCCAAAATCAATAATTTTAGCATTCAGGGCAACATGTTTTTCATATAAAGGTGTTTTTTTCAATTGTTTACCTAAGGTCAATCTTTAAAAAGGTTTTCATAAAATTCCTGTTTATTCTTGGGATAGTAAATTGCTCCTTCGTAGTCAACAATTAATTTACCATCCAGGTGATCCAGTTCGTGCTGCACAACTCGGGCGACGTAATCCAGATACCTCTTGCTGATTTTTTCTCCCTTTTCATTGAGCGCTCGAACTTTAATTTCAGGGAAGCGATGAATTTCCACCTGAATTTCCGGGCAGGAAAGACAGCCTTCGGTCATCATCACTTTTTCACCGCGTGCCTGAGTAATCCTGGGATTAATTAATACTTCAAATTCATCGGGGCTTTTTACTTTTCCACCTTCGCCGAAGCCTTTGGTGCGAAAAACAACAATTCTTTTGCTGATACCAATTTGCGGCGCCGCCAGTCCCGAGGCGTCATCTCTGTCCAGAAAAGAATCAACCAATGTTTTAATGATTTCGCGTGATTCCTTATCCAAAGGCGCCGGAACTTCCTTGGATTTTTTTCTTAAAGCGGCTGTATCTTTTTCGTTGATACCTTTATCATTCCATAGAGTTAAAACGTTATCTTTGGACATCGATTATCACCAGAACATTATTTTTCCGGCATATAACACCTAATTGGCTTAATTTCAAGCAATGAGACTCGCTGAAAGCGAACGCAGTGAAGTTTGAAGCGTAAGTCGAATTAATGAAAATCAGATATTACAAATGTAGTGTGGTAATATCTGCTATTTGAATTATCCCAGCCGAAGGCTTGGGGCAATGGCCAGCAGGCCTGTTTTGGATTTCCAAATGTGATTCTGATAATTATTGGTTAGAATAGTTGCTTGCAAAATAAGAGAATCTTTTGTTAAACAATAATACTACTTATAAGGATTTGTAAATGATTAATCAAATTGTTACTAAAATAGCCAAAAGGCAATTTGCCCGGGCGCTGAAATTTGAAGAAGGTATTGAACCTGAGTTGCCTTCCTGCGCGGATGAAAAGCCACGCCTGCTCTACATCCACATTCCTTTTTGTGAGGAGCTTTGTGCTTATTGTTCCTTTCACCGAGTGCGTTTTGAAGAGGAACTGACGCGCAAATATTTCGGCGCGCTGCGGCGCGAAATTACTCTTTACCGGGACAGGGGATATAAGTTCGGCGGAATTTATGTTGGCGGCGGCACTCCCACGGTTCTTGTCGAAGAATTGGCGGAGGTGCTTGCGCTGGCGCGAAAAAGTTTCGCCATCAAGGAAATTTCCGTGGAGACAAATCCCAATCATTTGACCGGCCGCAATATGGAAATACTGCGGCAAAGCGGCGTTAACAGGCTATCCGTAGGCGTGCAAACCTTTAATGATGATTTGCTCAAAAAAATCGGCCGTTATGAAAAGTATGGCGCAGGTGATGATGTAGCACAGAAGCTGAAACAAATAATGGGTTTATTTGATACGGTCAATGCCGATATGATTTTCAATTTCCCCGGGCAGACGCAGCAAATGTTAGGCGATGATCTGGCCGTTTTGCTTAAATTGAGGATGGAGCAAATCACCTTCTATCCCTTAATGACCTCCACAATCACTCAGCGGCTGATGGAAGATACGGTAGGTAAGGTCAATTTCAACCGTGAGCATAAACTATTCAAGCTCATCGTAAGAAAGCTGGAATCCGATTATGAATCCTCTTCCGCCTGGTGTTTTTCCCGCAAAAACGGCAGGCAAACGCTGATTGATGAATATGTTGTCGATTATGATGAATACGCGGGGCTGGGTAGCGGCGCCATCGGTTATCTTGCAGGAGTTTGCCTAGCTAATACTTTTGATATTAATGAATATATAGCCCGCCTTGAGCAGGGCAGGCTGCCTCTTACAGCTTCCCGCAAATTCAATTTGCGCGATCAGATGAGTTATGATTTTATGATGAAGCTTTTTGCCACAAAAATGGATGTTGCATCGCTTGAGCAAAAATATGGCGGCAAATTTTTAAAATCTCTCTGGAAGGAAATGATCGCTTTTATTCTGGCCGGATCGTTTCGATATTTTCCGCCTGATTTATATTTAACGCCCCGGGGGCGCTACTTCTGGGTGATTATGATGCGGGAATTTTTTATAGCTGTAAACAATTTTCGTGATTACTGCCGTGGAGTTCTGCCGAAAGGAGCTGTAGGCTCTTTTCCAATAGAAGACATCCCGAGGATAAAAGAACGCATTTAATCCACCGGCGTAAGAGACTGTGTCGTAATTGCCGTTTCGTCATTCCGTGCAAGCGAAGCGCGACACGGAATCCAGTAATTTCAGTAACTTCTGGATGCCGGTTTTCACCGGCATGACGGCTTTGATAAAATATTTTGCAATTGCAACACGGTCTCGAAAGCCGGCATCCAGAGTTTAATAAAAAATACTGGATTCTCCCGTATCAAGCACTGGAAAGGTTCTGCGAAAAAAAAGCGCATTAGTGGCCTGAAAGGGGCATTTCATGGATGACAAAAAGAAAATACTTTTAAAAAACTTGCCGAAAATTGATGAAGTCATTCTTCTTCTGGAAAAGAGCAATATCTACACCAAGGCGGCGCGGGAAATAGTTCTGGAGACCTGCCGGAATGTCGTGCAGAATTTGAGAGATAAAATAATCGAGGTCAAAGAAAAAGATCTGGCGAAGATATCTTCGAATACGGCGGATGTGGCAGATATGGTGGAAAAGATAATCAAGGGGCTGCACAGCTATAATTTAAAAAAAGTAATTAATGCCACCGGTGTCATTTTGCATACCAACCTCGGCCGCGCGCCTCTTTGCCCTGATGCCCTGCAGCGTATTATGGAAGTGGGCAGGGGCTATTCCAATCTGGAGTTTGATTTGATTACAGGCGAGCGAGGTCAGCGCTATGATCATGTAAGTTCATTAATTTGCGCGCTAACTGGAGCCGAAGACGCATTGATTGTC
>JANXZU010000091.1 GCA_025355345.1 Syntrophaceae bacterium | reverse complement strand
CATAGACCGGATAAAACATATCCGGGTCTATGCGCCGCAGCAAATAACTGGGATCCTTGGAATCAAAATTACTGAAAAGATCCTTCAGCGGTCGCTCACGGGTATCGGCGGCAGCGGTCAGCAGATATTCGCCCTTGATTTTACCTTTGAGATAAAAAGCGCCGCGGCCGTCTATGTATGTTTTGTTATCGTAATAATCACTGGTATCCATCGTCACTAATTTAGCCGGACCGGACGTGGAGTTTTGGCCTACTGTCAGATCGGCAATGGCGATATAGAACCAATCATTGTCGGGAATCGAAACATTACGCCGATAAACAATGCCGTGTCCCTTCGCATCTGTAACGCTGACTTCAACTGAGTGCGGGCCAGCGGGCAATATCTGGCGCATGGCAAACTTGCCGTTTTTGTCAACGGGAATCTGCAGACCCAGCGCGGTAACTATCTGCCCTTCTTTAATTTTGGCCCCGTCAACTGTGATGCTGCCTCCACTTGCAGGAATATTGGCCATCACGCGGCTGTTCTCTCCGTATCCAATCAATTTTTCTCTTGATAGTTTTTCTTCATCTTTGGCCGGCTTGCGCACTGTCAGCAGCTTTAATTCCTTGGCGGCTGTTTCGTCAAAACGTCCCTTTTCATCATAAACACGCAGCAAGAAGAAAACATTTTCGGGAGTTGCGGCAGGAAGCTGCCAGAGCGCAGCCTCATTAATCTTAACCGGCACGATTGCAAAAGGCTCCTGCTGCGAGCTCTTGCCTTTCTCAAAAATCCTAACCTCTGCGCGCTTGACCCAGAAAGCGTAGTTGGAATAGGTATAAAAAGTTACAGGTTCAGCGCGCAGTGTGCCATTGGGGGTTGTCCAGACATTGAGAGCCGGAGCAATGGCCAGGGGATCGTAGTGGATGCGGATATCGGCTTTTTCGAGCGCTACATCGGCACAGCGCTGACGGTCGGCCTCCACTATTGTTTTTGTTGGTAATGCCGGGGCTCCATCAATGGTAATATTAAAAGGCATGGCGGGATCACTGTCCGGCGCACCGCAATGTGATTCCTCTACAGTTTTAGGCGCTGGTACTTCCTGCTCCTCGAACCAAACGCGAATTTCCACGCGCCTGTTGGCAGCCATACCGTCCTCTGTTTTGTTATCGGCAACCGGTTTTGTATCACCTTTACCGATAATGATAATTTGCGTAGCTTCAAGGTTGAGTTTAGTTTTCAGATATCCGGCAACAGCAAGAGCTCTTGCTTCTGAAAGGATCTGGTTATTGGCAAATATTTTTTGCGTATTCGCGCTGATGCGCTGGTTGTCTGTATGACCGGTAACTTCTATCTTTATGTTGCGCTTTCCTTTTAGCTCGGCTACCAATATATCAAGCCGCTGATAGGTAGCTGTGTTTATCACCGCTCTGCCTGATTCAAAAAGAGGCTTTTTCTTTTCATCCTGCATCAGCGATGCTATTTTGGGGGCTTTGGAGGGAATCGAACCTGCCGCCGCCTCCAGCATCAGACGAACATCGCTTCCCTTCATGCCGGAAGCCTCAGTCAGTATTTCAATTTCGCGTTCAGAGCAGGATGGCATATTTTGTTCAATCGTGCTGCAACGATCAACAATCTTTCCACGAATTGAGGCCGACATCGCTTGATCAGGCATGAAGCCCAAAGCAACAATCAGAGTAAGCGCGGTCACGGGTATGAACCCCAAAGCAAGTTTTGCAAATGGTTTGCGAACTTGTTGCGGTGTATTATACCCTCCGCTGTGCGGGATTGCTTGACTTACAAATTTCAATGTACTTCGTCCAGCATGCGCCGGATTCCATTTTTGAAATTTGAGTCTCACAACAAATTTATTGTATCTGTAATCGACTGTCTTCATCGTACCTCAACAATCTCCTCTTCAAAAACAAGTGGTGGGCAATTTTTCCCTTTTTTCCAGAGAACCTGCAGCATATCGCGTATCGCCATTATTCGACTGTCGACAATTTTCTGCGATTCAGCTCCCTTACGATAAGCGATACGGACAACAGTAGAACGCTCTCGCAACAGTGGTTCTAATGCCCCTATTTTCCGCTGCCACTCTTCTTGAAGTTTTGCGCCTTCCTTTTCAAAAGCGGCAGCGTTAACATCTATACGAATCACGCGGTGAACTGTCGCGCCAAAATTCATCTTGGTCATCTTGCCCCGGGTAAGTCTTACAACACGAGGGTTTTCCGTTGTAACGCGGTACCCCGATGGCAGTGTGCGGTCATCAAGTTTCAGAATAAAGTTGGAGCCGCGATTTTCATTTGGTATCTCCGGGCAGGGAACGTGAAATCTGCCTTCGGCATCAGTGGTGATAATAAGCCCCCGTACCGTTGCCAACCGGACATTGGCAATGCCTGGTTCACCTTCATCCTGATAGCCATTGGCATTCTTATCATCGAAGACCTTGCCGATAATATCGGGGCAATCGAATGTGGGATCAGGAATGACGCGGACAGTAGCCGTTGCGACATTGGACACAGCCGTATTAACAATGTTATTTGCCGCATATGCCTGATTGACGTATTCACCTTCAGAAACGCCTGATCCAACCACCAAAATCAGCAAGAATGTCTTTTTCTCACCGGCGGTAAATGTGAGATTGGGCCAGGTCAATTGCCTTCCGGAAATGATCGGTTCTGTGCGAACTCCATTAAGGGTGCCGCTGCCCGTGCGGTATTTGAAGCCCGGCGGGATAACGTCACGGACGTCAATATTAGGAATGGTAGCCGACAGCGTATTGGTCATTGTAATTGTGTAGGGCACAAGATCGCCCCGCTTGACGTTCACCAGCGGCGTGGTTTTTGTCGCGATAATCGCACCGCCCAGAATCGGATCAATGGGCAGGTGGTTGTTAACCACATTGGCGGATGAACCGCTGAGAACAAAAGACAGATAATATGTAGTCACCTGGCTCACGGCAGGAGGTGCTGCCTGTACCTGCACAGCATAGTTGCTTGGCCCTGGTCCGGGATTGAGTGGCCCTGCAGCAGGTGGGATAATCGCTGAAGTTCCCGGCACGTAACCGGCAGGCCCATTAACCGTTAACGTATATGCTCCGGCAGGAGCCCCGGTCAGCAGCAGAAACTGATAAAAACCGGTTGCATTGGTAACCTGGGTTGCGCTGCCGGCGAGATATGTCTCAAATCCTGAAGGACCACTTAACGTAACCGTTGCTCCGCTAACCGGCAACCGGGTAATAGCATCATAGACAACGCCGGAAGGATCAATCGGCAGGTTTTGTTCCACAACGTTACCGCCGGAACGAAGCACCATGTTAGCAATGGTCATGGCGCTGTAATTCGGTATGGAATCAACATAACCAGCATCCTGTGATATGGGTATGCCGTAAATTGAATTATTCCCGGGATGACGAAAGACTATCTCATAACCGGAACCTGGGGTCAACCCGCTGACTATCCAAGCGCCGTCCGCCGCAGTCAAAGTGCTTCCCCGCACGACGCCGCCGCGCCTGACCTCTACACGCCAACCCGCTATTCCCGGCTCTCCCGGCTGCTGGGTCTGATCGCGGGTAATGCTGTTATACCAGACTTTACCGGAGAAGCTGCCTGGCAACCCCAGCTGCTCGCCGAAAAGATAGCCTGTTCCTGCCGTGCCTGCCGGAAGAGTTATTGCGCTGATCCGGTTCTGGGCAGGGTTATTTGTGAAACTGCTATTGTCTACCGTACCACCCGCGGTGCCTGCTGTTTCCCGGCCATCCCGGTAAATAACCGGATGGGTTTCGGTCAGCGTATATGTTCCATTTACCAGGCCAATGAAACTATAGTAGCCGTTAACGTCAGTTATGGTCGTGCGGTTGGCGGTGCCCGACAGGGTAATTGTCACACCCTCGATACCTGCTTCTGACGCATCCTTGCTGCCGTTATTATTGGTATCTATATAGACATACCCGGATAGGCTGGAAGCATTTTCGCGGAAGTTGTAGTTTATGCCGCCTTGCCCGGAGGCAAGCGGAATTGCCGAAATGATATTGACGATTGTTGCCACACCGCCCAGAGAGCCAATCTGGCTGCCTGTTACCCCCGGGTAGTCACTGATTCCCGCAGGCTGTGTTTCGGTAAGCGTGTAGCCGCTGCTGTCGCTCGGACGCAGATCAGTAAAGCTGTAAGTACCGTTGGCGGCTGTCGTGGCGGCCTGGTTAATAACCGTACCCTGATCATTGGTCCCAGTCAGTGTAATCGTAACACCAGCCAGTTCCTCTCCGGCCTCATAGCTTGAGTTGTTGTTGAAATCATGATAGACGCGGCCGGACAGACTGCCGGATAAAACTTCTCCAAAGTTGTAACCTGTTGCAGCAGCTGCCGCATTGAAAGGAATGGCACTGATCCTGTTTCTGGCCGCCGTGGAATCAAAACCAGTATTATCTACCGTACCGCCCTGATTCCCGGCTGTTTCACGGCCATCGAGATAACCTGCGGGCTGGGTTTCGGTAATAGTATATCCGCTACCATTGGCGTTACGCAGACCGCTGAAAGTATAGCTGCCATCAGCTGCCGTCGTCGCCGTACAGCTAGCTATAGTTGTACAGACATCGGCGCCGGAGGCGATATTGCCGGATAAAGTCAGAGTGACTCCGCCAATGCCAATTTCGCCTGCATCTTTGACACCGTCATTATTGGCGTCGTGGTAAACAAAGCCAATAATGGAACCGGTCTTCTCACCAAAGAGTGCGCCGGTAACAGCGGCACCCGGACCGACAGAGATACCGGTAATAGCAATACCACTGGCGGCAGTGCCATTGCCCGCAGGCGGTGTCGTTGTAGCACTAGCGTAGTCCACCGGCTGGGTTTCCGTCAGGGTGTAACCGGAACCATTGCTGGCGGGTAGGCCGGTAAAACTGAAGATGCCGCCCGCATCTGTTGTGGTCGTGCAGGAGGAAATAATCGTACAGACATTCGCCCCGGTCGCCGTCGTACCGGAAAGAGCAATGGTTACATTAGCAATGCCACTGTCACCCGCATTGAAAGTGCCGCTCAAATCTGCGTCCAGATAGACCCTTCCGGCAATGCTGCCGCCCAATTCACCGAAGTTATAGTTGATCGCCGATTGGCCGACAGCGATGACTATACCGCTAAAACTGTCATTAACTGCAGCGGAGCCGGTAACAACGCCATTCACCGTACCGACGGATTCGGCGCCGTCAGCATAGTTGGTTAGAGGCGCCACGGCTTGGGATTGTTCCGTTAATGTATAGCCGGCAGGGTTGCTGGCCGGGATATTTATAAAGTTGTAGCCACCGTCCGAGCCGGTAGTAGCACTACAGGGATTGGGGAAGATCGCGGTGCAAACATTCACCGAACCTGCTGTCAACCCCGACAGAGTGACTGTCACGCCGGAAATGCCCGGTTCGCCGGGATTCTTAACGCCATTATTGTTCAAGTCTACATAAACATAGCCTGAGATAACCTGGCCGTACTCGCCGAAATTATACCCGGTGGCCGTAACTGCAGCGCCCAAGGTGATACCGGTGATCGATGTCACGCCTGCGCCCGCGCCGCCTGTACCACCGGCGCTGCCTGCCTGGGCACCCGTATGGGTCAGGCCGGAAGGAAGCGGGTTTTCGGTAAGGCTATAGGTTCCCGGAGGCAGGGATGTTATGGAAAAATTGCCGCTGCCGTCGGTTTGAAAAACACATGTCGGTACCTGCGCCGGATAAGAAGTGCAGACATTCTGCGCCAGATAGTCTGTGCCCGCCAGAGTAACAGTCACATTGGGCACTCCGCCTGTCTCGCCTCCTTGACGAACAGCATCACTGTTAGTATCGATAAAAACGCTACCGGTAATTGAAGCCGCGGCCAGCTCGCCAAAGTTTCGATATGTGTAACTGACATTGGGGTCAACCTGCCCGATAACTATACCTTCCGATGTTGCACTGCCCGGCAACTGACGGCCGGCTGTACCAGCCACAACATTGCCCGTGCCGTTTTGTTCCAGACCGTCATAATAGCCTGCCGGCTGAGACGTTTCCGTCACCGTGTAATTAGTGCCGGCCTGGCCGGGCGGTACGTTGAAAGTATAAAAACCGGAACCATCGGTAGTTGTGGTCATGCTGACGGCGGCGCCTTTGTAATCAGTGCCGGTCAGGCTGATTGAAATGCCGGAAATGCCCGGTTCGCCGGAGGCCGCGCGCTGGCCATTGTTATTGAGGTCCGAATAAACATAACCGCTGACCGTGGCCTGGCGATATTCTTGAAATATATAGCCGCTGGCGGCGGTGTTGGACGTTAAATTGATTGCACTAATAGTATTGCCGGTTGCATCACTGCGGCAGTTGATCACGCCATTGCATATATCGGCGGGCTTCGTACCGCCCGACGTACCCACTGTTTCAAACCGGTCGTAGTAGTTTGCGGGCTGAGTCTCGACAATAGTATAGCCGGTGCTGGAGCCGGTGCCGTCGCTTGGCGGCAGTGTGTCGAAGAGAAACACCCCACTGCTGTTCGAACGCACGTTTGTTGCGGTTATTGCATTTCCCCAGTTATCCGTTCCGTTCAAATCAAACCGGACATTGTTGATCCCCTCGCCACTGTCCATGGTATCGTTCCTGTTGTTGTCCGTGTATACCGAACCGGCAATACTGGACTTCTGTATCTGCACATTGACCGTGTTGGAGGTGTTGTTGCCGGGTGTAGGATCAAGTGACGTATTCGGCAGCGGCGCGATAGTTGCGTAATTGGCCCGGTTGGTATCGAAAGGACCTGTGTAGCTGGGATAAGGCGCTCTGACGGGAATCGTTATTGTGACCAGGTTAGGTGTGTCCCCCGAACCGGAGGCAACCGGCAGCACGCCGACGTCACAGGCAACTGTTACGGGACTACCGGAGGATGTGCAACTGTTGAGGCTAAGTGTTCCGCTACCTAGCGCGGCGGTAATAGTGCCGTGCACGGCCAGGCCAGAGGGAAGCGTATCGCTTACCCGCGCACCGGCAGCAGTTGACGGGCCATAATTGGCCGCAATAATAGTATAGGTAAAAGGCTCATTGATGCTCACCGGTGATTTGGATACTGCCTTGGAAATGATGGCCAGATCAGTTTTGGGCAGCACGGTAGTGGTCTCTGACACTTCGTTGTTGCCGGGAATGGAATCGCCGGCAAAGGGAGATGTATCACCAGTTTCGTAGGAACTAACCACAGCTCTTGCCGCATATGTTTTAGAACCGCTCGGATTGTTGCTCATCGGGCCTGTATCAAATTTAAGATTGAACATCTGGTTGGTATTGGGTTCCATTATACTCGCGGCTCTGCTTCCCGCCATATAACAGATAACCGGAGCCGTAGATGACGCCTGAGAACAGGTTGTCCCACCAGGCAAAGTGCTGCCTACAGGGTTATAGATCATCGTATAGGGAGCTGGTGCGGTACCTTGGGCAGGCGGGGTTGGCGTCACTGTCAACATGAAGCCTGTTGCCTGGGATGGGCCGTTGTTCTGCACCCTGATTTGGTAAATAATAAAATCGCCAAAAGCTGTCGGATCATATCCCGGATCATTATTTGTAACGGTGAGATCAATAGATTCTGCCGTGATATTAGCGGTGTTGGTGTTGCTGTTTACATAATTACTTTCACTCGTTGTCGTGGTGATATCCGCATCGCTTACGTAGGTGTTGGGAGTACCACCCGGATAGGGATAGATAGGAATTACTCTGAAAACTAGCTGACGCGATTCGCCGCTGGTCAAACTGAAACTGTCACACTGGATGCCTGCCTGCCCCGCATAGGGAGTACCACTGAATGAACTTACATAACTGCAGCTTCCTCCAACTGTCAGAGAGGCAGACCCGGACACATAGGTCATTCGCGCCGGATCGATGACATGTCGTAATATGACTGTTTCAGCCGTATCCGGCCCGTTGTTCCGAATTGAAGTAGTATAGGTAAGCTGCACACCAACTTTGACCGGATTGGGCGCGGCGGCAATGCTGGTAACCAGAACATCGGCAACCGGGTCAATAATGATGCTGGCCGATGCCGACTTTGTTCCTGGCGTGTCAATAGAATCCGGCGTGCTTGCTGTGGCGGTATTGGTAAAGCTACCAGGCAAAACGCGGCGGTTTACGGTGATCGTGATGGTGCGCGGTGAACCATTGGTAAGATCTTTGAGCGTACAGGTAACCGTGGAACCGAAAACGCATGATTCGCCAGCGGCGACACCGGTTATGATAGCGGTACCGGTAGTACTGCCGTTAACGTAAGCCGGCAGCGGATCGGAAATATTAACGGTTGGGGCTATATTCCCTGGCGCTGCAACGGTGCCATTGGCAACCACCAGTGTATAAGTGAAGCTATTATCCGCAGCCGTTATATGGGTAGGGGATGCAATGCTTGCCGCTTTGGTAATGGAAATATCAACATGACGATTACTGCCAAATACTGTCGCCGTTGCACAATTGCTGGTGCTGCTGTTGTCCGCAGGCGTGTGGGGCGACCCGGCAGAAAGTCCCGTGCAGGCGGTATTGGAGATGTTACCCTGCTGATTGGCCGCTACAGTGGTGATGACAATACTGGGGAGGGCTGAACCGCGTGCAAGATTAGCGCTGGCATAATCACAGGTAAGAGTTCCGGTATTACCAGCCGTAACGCCAGAACAGCTCCAGCCCGTTCCACTGAAGGAGCCAAAGGTTTCGTTCGCATCCAGCACATCAGTCACCCTAATTGTGCCGGTGGCGGTCGAACTGGAACTGTTGGAATTGGTAACAATAATTGTATTGGTTATATTTGCGCCATTGGCTACAAGCGATGGCGTTTTGCTTTTGGTCAGGGTTAGATGGGCGTAAGGCGTTATAATATTGTAGTTCACCGTTGAAGAGCAGGTATCTGTACCGGCGGCAGGCAAGGTGCGACTCACACAGGCATTATTACTACCAGCACCAGTACTAACGAGCGCAGTCAAAGGAATAACAAAACTTGATGAAGTAGCGCCATTAGCCAGCGCCCCCACCGTGCAAGTGATAGTGATAGGCCCGGGTCCGGTGCCACCTGCACATCCGGCGGGAAGTGAATTAACGCTGAAATCAGCTGATATAGTGTCAGTAATGACTACGCCAATAGCATTATGCAAACCCAGATTCGTTGCCGATAGAGTCAAAGTCACGGCCATACCGGCAATAAAGGTGTTTGTACCATTATATGTTCCGGGAGCGGCCGAAACCATTGTCTTGTTAGCGCGCAGATTGGCGTATGGCGCGTCTACCGTATAGCTGGCCGAAGCATTTGTGTTCGTACCGGCGACAGGTGATGTGCGTCCCGGAATGGCTGTATTGCTGCCGCTGCCGAACGAGCCGGGCGCAGTTAACGGAATAACATAGCTTAAGGAAGAAGCTCCGTTATTCAGAGTCCCTAATACTGTACACGTAATAACCTGCCCAACCGCCGAGCAGCCCGAGGGCAAAGTGCCAATAACAAAAACTGCCGGGACATCGTCAGTAATCGTTACGCCTGTGGCATTTTGCGGACCATTGTTGGTGACGGACAAAGTAAGAGTAACCGCTTCATTATAGGCAAAGGTGGTCGTGCCATTAACTGCCGAAACCATCGTCTTATGGGCGCTAAGGTTGGCTGTGGCCTCCGCAATTGTGTAATTTACTGAAGCTGCCGTATTGGCGCCGGCGACAGGCGTTGATCGTGCCGGAGTGGCTGTATTGGTTCCGCTACCGGATGAACCGGGCGCGGTGAGCGGTATGACAAAATTAGAGGAGGTGGCGCTGACATTGAGCGTCCCTGTAACTGTACATGTAATAGACTGTCCAACAGTAACACAACCAGCAGGCAATGTGCCGATAGTAAATCCAGTAGGTACGACATCAGTGATCGTCACCCCTGTGGCGTTGCGCGGTCCCTGATTGGTGACAGAGAGAGTAAGGGTAACTGCCTCGCCCAGAGCATAGGATGTAGTCCCCGTGGCTGCCGAAACCATGGTTTTATTGGCGCGCAAATCCGTTGTCTGGGTAACATCCACACGCACCTGACTCGGGCCATTGTTGGTCTGAGTAGGATCTCCGGTGGAGCTGTCAGTTGATGCCACTGAAGCGCCGTTGGTGATAGAACCGGCCGTGGTAACAAGAATACCTGTGAGCGTAATAGGAGGAGCGGAGCCGCCGGAAGCAATTGACGCTCCTGCGTAGTTGCAGGTGACGGTTGTGGTCACCTGGTTGCATGTCCATCCTGTTCCCGTAGCCGACTGATAGGTAAAATCAACAGCGGCAGGAAGGTTATCGACAACACGAAAAGTTGTGGCCGGATCAGGGCCGTTATTGGTCACGGCTATGTTGAAACTGATTACGGCGCCCGCATTGGCTATACAACCGCCGGTAACACAACCGCCGGGACCGGTCTTGGTAATTATCAGGTCAGCTCCGTTGATAACAGTTACCGGCTTGGGCAGACTGTCGTTGTTCGCATCGGGATCAGTATTGGCCGGGGCGGACACAACAGCATTAGTGCTTTGCGCACCGGGAGTCAAGCCAAGCCCGGTGAACGTCACATTCCATGTTCCCTGGGCGGCAAGAGTGGCTAGATCGCAGGTAAGTGTGGTTCTTGTCCCGGAATTAAAATAGCATCCGGATGGGGTTGAAGATGCAGAGAAATCAACATTTGAAGGCAGACTAACGACAAGGTGCACATCTGGAACAGCAACAACATAATCGTTATTCGTAACGGTGACAGTGAAAGTGGAAGTGCCGTTATGCACAACGGGATCGGGTGTCCAGGTATACGCGGAAACACTCAAATCAACAGAAGTTGCAGACAAAGCCCTTTCTGCCGGAATCCCCAAAAAAATCAAAAGACTGCAGAAAAACAAAGTTACAGGAAATATTATTCTACGCATAGTCAACAAAACAACCTTTTTATGAATATATTTAAATAATCTTATCCTTAATTACTTAGGCAAATTCAAGATATTTCTGATTCAGCTGACAATAAACTCGATTATGCACTTTTAAATAGCATTTTTTGCAATTATTGAACCAAATAAAATATTTATATATTACACATCAAATATATTTTATTATGCTAATATAATTTGATACTTAAACTTTATGCACAAAGGATAGCCATAAAATAACACAAATAATCAGCTGAAAAATACCAAGGCTTGATGGATTTTCTACAATATTTGTAGGTCATCTTGGCTTTGATGGTCCATTTTGTATCATAAGGAATGCCTTTGATGTTTATCCTTTGAAAGACCCTTCCATGACCAATTCCGTAGTGGTCTTTCTTGGTGAAGGTAGTTCCCGTTCCTGCAGATAGTCAGGCAGATCTTCTTTCTTACCTTGTTTGCCCACGGCAATCATTGCCTCTACCTGATAGCCATCCGGAACGCTCAGAACTTCTTTGGCCTTATCGTAATCAAATCCCTGCATGCCGTGAACAACAAGGCCTGCAAGAGACCCCTGCAATGCAAAGCTTATCCAGGCAGCGCCTGCATCAAAAGAGTGTGTTATTGAAGGCTTACCGTTATCAAAAGTAGTTTTGGAAATGACAACTATGAGAACAGCAGCGTTTTTTGCCCACACCTGATTACCTTCAGCAAGCAGTTGGAAGAATGCATCCCAGTGCTTTGTGTTTCTGCGGGCGTAAACAAAACGCCATGGTTGATTATTATTGGCTGAAGGCGCCCAGCGCGCCGCTTCAAAAAGAGTGAGCAATGTTTTTTCATCAATCTCTTCTCCTGCCATCGCCCGTGGCGACCAGCGATTGGTAAAAATCTCATTAATATCGTGCTGTGGTTTTCTAAAATCGCGTATGTTCATAATAAACCTCCTAAATAAGATGGTATTATTATAGCTGCAAACCTCTTTATTCATACCTTATAAACTGCATCGAAATCAAGAAATCCTGCATGGTCAGATGACCCGTCATGCAAAAAAACAGAATACCTACCTGTTAAACCTTAAATTATTTTGACTTTTTTATTGAGCCATTGCTTGACATTCTACTTTTAACAATATATAAGGCGCAACTTGCATAAATTAAAGGCCAATAACGTCCCTATCGTCTAGTGGCCTAGGACACGGCCCTTTCACGGCTGTAACCGGGGTTCGACTCCCCGTGGGGACGCCAAACAATAAAAAGGGCAAACTATTTTTTAGTTTGCCCTTTTTTATTTTTGAAAACCTATTTTGATTTTGGTGCCGCTTTTTTGGCCGGCGTCTTTTTAGGCGCTGCCGCTCCATCTTTGGCAGGCGCTTTCTTTGCAGCTTTCGGTTTTGGCGGTGCCTTTTCCTTGGCAACCGTCTTCTTTGCCGCCGGTTTTGCTTTAGGTTTTTCTTTTGATTCCTCTTCGACAACTACCGTTTTCTTTACCTCTTGCGGTATTTGCTTTTCTTCAACTGGTGCTGCCGGTTGCGCTTTAGGCTCTACTACGACCTGAGGCACAGGTTGGCTCTCCTTTTCTACCGTTACCGTTGGTGTCGGTTGCTTCTGAGGCTGTGCCTGAACTGGGGCTACAGGTTGCTGTTTTTCTTTATGTTCTTGAACTGCCGGTGCTGCAGCATCCTGATGCGCTTCATGCTTTTCTTTGTGCTTCTTCGGTTGCTTTTCAACCACCTCGGCAGGAGTCTTCTTCTTTTTTTCTTTCTTAACAGGCGGTGCGGCTAATTTCTCCGCTTTAGCCTGTGCCAATGTCTGGACAAGTTTAGCATTCTTCTCAAAAGCAGCTATGCGAACATTAGTTTCCCGAATTTGGGACTTTAAATTTTTAACAAAAGGATCGCGCTTCTCGACTTCCTTGCTAGCCCCTTTTTCAGCCAATTTCTTCAATCGTAATTCCAGCTTAGCCTCTAAAATACGGCGCTGTTCAATTCTGACTTCTTTACTTTTTGATGACATTATTTATCTCCCCTTCTATTTCTAAAATAGTTTATCAAAAGATAGAATATCAACTTTTTTCGCTAAAAGCTATAAAAATTTTAATGAGACCCTAACTTCAGAAACTGAAGTTAGCTGGTCGAATTATCCCGCACAGCAGTGGATAATGAGACTCAAAATTCAAAAGTTTAATCCGGCGTGTGCCGGATGAAGCGCATTGAAGTTTGTCAGTCGAATTAATGAAACTCCAATTCCGAAAGCGAAGTAACCTAAAGGTCATCTACGACGTAGCGGAATTGGTAAGTTGAATTATCCCTTAGCCGAAGGCTGGGGATATCCCACATCCTGCGCGAACTGTTTTTATAGCAGAACCAAATGAGCTATAACTTCAATATGTTCGGTTTGGGGAAACATATCCAGCGGCAATAAACTCAAAAGCTCATAGCCGTATTCACTCAAATATTTAATGTCCCGCGCCTGCGTTGCCGGATTGCAGGAAATATATATAACTTTTTCTGGCCTTAAGGCTGCAATTGTTTTCAGAAATGCTGCATCGCAACCAATACGTGGAGGATCCAGCACCAGCAGATCAATCTTGTCCGCCCCGAATACAAATTCCCGCGGCAAGACAGATTCAACATCGCCACAAATAAATTTTGTGTTCCGCACGCCCTGCCTCTCGGCATTTCTTTGCGCGAATTGTGCCGCCTGCTCACCGGTCTCAATGCCGATAACATTTTCGGCATAAGGTGAAAGAAAAATGGAGAACAGACCGCTGCCGCAATAGGCATCAACTATAGTGTTTAATTTCTCGTGCATGACCAGACGACAAACCTCATCTACCAATCGATCCGTCAAATGCAGGTTAGCCTGAAAAAATCCGCCTCGGGGTAAGATAAATTCCTTCCCTTTTACCATGCGCTTAATTTGATCGCCATTATGAGAGGCATCCCCATGTAATTCCGACCATATTGTCAAATTGCTTTCCACACTTAACAGTTTGGAGTTTTTCCGCAATTCTCCAATTTTATCATTTATTGTTTCTTCCATTATTTCACAGCGCTCGATATCCACAATTTTGCCGCCGGACACATCCAGAAATCCAAGTTTCCAACCGGAGGCTTCCTTTGCGGCATGCAACTGAGCTTTTCCACGATAGTGAAACGCGTGCGTCGAGGCGATTGGATCTAAAACTGGCGGCGAGGCGATTTTACCGATTTTCGAAAAAGCTTCCTGCACTTGCTTCTTTTTGATATTTAACTGATGTTCATATCTCAAATGCTGGTAGCAGCAACCGCCGCATTTTTCATAATAACCGCATAAAGGAACATGGCGCAGAGGGGATGGTTTTGATATCTTTAATATTCTGCCACGGGCAAATTTCTTTTTCAGTTCAACAATTTCAACTTCCAACTCGTCATCTGGTGCGGCAAAGGGAATAAAAACAACAAAATTATTCACACGGCCGACCCCCTGCCCGCCAAAAGCAATTGATTCAATTTTTATTGTCATCCGATCTTTAAGCTGCAAGATAAACTCCTTAATTACTTTGCCTTATCATATAGCGTGACCTTTGCACAATCCAATAAATCCAACAGCCTTGTCATACCGGCGTATCGACTGTGTCGCAATCCTCATTTGTCATTGCGGTAAGTCGAAGCCCCGAGCGTAGCGTAGGGGTCACTACAGTGAACGTGGCAATCCAAGTATTATCAAGTATTTCCTGGATTTTCCCTAAATACCACAAGGGGCACTATAGGGGCATCTACGACCGGAATGACGTAAAAAATGAGTTTTGCAAAACTCACAGCATGTAAGCGTTTACAACAAAGCTCTATTTTTTTCCATTGTTCAGGTGATTCAAAAAGACATGGCCTAACTGAGTTCAACCACACTAAATTCTATCCACTTGACAGGTCATTTAACAGGTGCTATTGATTGACCATATCAACCACCACGCGGCAAGCTGCGGAAAATTAACACTCTTCCCGCAAAAGCGCGATGAATATACTTTAGAGGTGCCTTATGCGATCAAATATCAAATATTCGGAAGACATTGTTCCAATCAGCGATTTAAAAATCAACCCGGGTAAAATTCTCAATCAGGTTGATAAAACCCGCAGGCCGGTTTTGCTGACCAGCCGCGGCAGAGGCGTGGCTGTAGTTGAATCGGTAAAAGATTACGAAGAAAAAGCGGAAGAACAGGCTTTCCTGCGCGGCGTTGTCAAAGGATTGATGGATATTGAAGAAGGCAGAGAAATAAGCCTGGCTGAAGTAAAAAAGCGGCTGGGAATGGGCAAATAACCATGCCGAAGAAAAGAATTATTTCTTTTGCTTTATCGGCATTTGAAGATCTGGCAGATATCCGCGCCTGGTATATAGACCAGCAAGCACCGGATGTTGGCGAAAGATTAATCAGAGAAATTATATCTGGGGTTGAAAGGCTTGCTGATTTTCCTGAAAGTGGACGTGTTGTGCCGGAATTCAATATTGAAAACCTGAGAGAAATTATTTTTGCGCCCTTCCGGATTGTTTACCGCTGCGACAGCAACAAAATAAAAATTGTCCGTATCTGGCGCAGTGAAAGATTGCTGAAAATATCTGAAACCTGAAAAAATGTAGGGATTGATCCCCGATCAATCCGCAACAAAAACAACGTAGGGCGCGTTTCCTAAACGCGCCGCAAATAATTATGATTGACGGCGTGCTCAGGGAGCACGCCCTACATGGCCAATTGTTCAGCCAAGCCAACTGAAGTTGATAGCGCCTACGGCGCACTCAAATGTGAAGAGTATTTGACCCAATTTTTCAGCCAATCCATAATATGAGCCAAGAAGCGACTTGACCCCTTGCCCACCCTGTGCAATCATTTGTGCCTGGCACCACATTTCGCGGGAAGAATAGAACATTTCTAAATTGGCTTGACAATGGGCTAAATCTTATTGACTCAAAAGACCGCGTTATATATAATGCTTCACACAAAAAGGAAGTTGTTATAAATCAAATTATTAACGTAACTTAAAGGCGTCACGCTAATGCAGGTACGGTTCACGAAAAAAGAAAGGCATAAGTCTCATGCATAATGAATTTACGGCAATAGTTGAAAAAGACGGCGAGTGGTTCATTGCATACTGTCCGGAAATACCGGGCGCTAATGGACAAGGCAAAACAAAGGATGAATGCCTGAAAAGCCTTGCTGATGCTATTGATCTGATCCTTGAAGATCGACGCGAAGATTCTCTGCGCGGCATTCCGGCAGAGGCCATTAGGGAAATGGTCTCCATCGGATGAAGAGGAATGAACTGCTCAAGCATCTCCGACATTACGGCTGTTTTCTAAAAAGAGAGGGTGGCTCGCATTCCCTTTGGACAAATCCGAACAATGGAAAAATCGAGGCTGTTCCGCGGCATACTGAAATATCAGACCGGCTTGCCATCAAAATATGTCGCAGCCTTTCAGTACCCGATCCGAAATAATCCATTTTCATAAAAATTTAATGAGACTAAAATTTCAGAAACGAATACCCTAAATACCCTAAAGGGCACTATAGGGGTACTATAGGTGCACTGAAATTTGGGTCTCATCAATCCGCGGCAAAAATAACGTAGGGCGCGTTTCCTAAACGCGCCGCAGACAATTTTAACGGCTTTTGGAGTGCGAAGCCTCGGCTTCGCTTTTCCTGCCTCTCAATTTGGCAGCAAGCTAAAAAGCGGCGTCAAGCCGCCGCACTCCAAAAGAAGGATTTATATAGTGTTCATTTTCTCTTTACAACTTGAGCTAATGTTGTTAATCAGGAAATCCATCAAAGCTATAAAGGATCATCAATGTCTTCCGAAAGAAAATCTATTTTATGCCCCAACTGCCGCAAGCTGATCAGCTCAGATGAGCCTTCATGCCCTTATTGCGGAATCCTCAAGCCGGGATTGCACAATGCCGCAAATATCATCAGAAATATTTTCCTGGGTTCGGACCCGGTCAGAACCATTATCTATGTGAACATAGCCTACTTTGTTCTTTCCCTGCTGCTGGATCCCAACGGGATTATGTCCGGCGGCGGTATGTTTAGTTTTCTTGCGCCATCAAGCCAAAGTCTTTTTTTGCTGGGCGCAACCGGCACCATTCCGGTTCTACAATATAACCACGTCTGGACTTTAATCTCCGCTTCATTTTTGCATGGCGGCATTTTACATATCGTTTTTAACATGATGGCGTTGTATCAACTTGGCCCTTTCATCCTGCGTGAATTCGGCTTCTATCGTTTTATCAATCTTTACATTCTCACAGGAGTGATAGGCTTTTCCGTCTCTGTAATGTTCGGCGTTCCTTTCACCATCGGCGCTTCCGCCAGCATCTGCGGCCTAATCGGCGCTATCTTGTATTATGGTAAAAGCCGCAGTGGATATTACGGCGAGGCCATCTTCAAGCAGGCCATGGGCTGGGTCGCGGGTCTTGTGATTTTCGGACTACTAATCGGCGGGATAAATAACTGGGCGCACGGCGGCGGAATATTATCGGGAATGCTCTTGGGCTTTTTGATGGGTTACAATGAAAACAAGCCGGAGACAGCCTGGATGAAACTGATCGCTTATGCCTGCATTGTAATTACTGTTGTAATTTTAATCTGGTCGATTGTCTATTCGTTAATTGTGGTTATCTCATAGGCAAACACCTTAATGTAAATGCAGTACTCAGCTATTCCTTCTTAAGAGTAATCCTTTGAGATAGCGCCCTTCCGGATGCCCGAAGCCAAGCGGATGGTCGGGGCCGGCCGCAAGTCGAGATAATAGCTGCATGTTCGATCCGGCATCGCGCGCCGCGCCCTGCACAATCTTGTAAAACAAATCTTCTTCCATAAAATTGGAGCAGGAAAATGTTGCCAGTATGCCGCCGGGAGAAAGGTGACGAATTGCCTGCATATTAATCTCCTTATAGCCCCGCGAAGCCCTGTCGACATCCCGTCTTTTCTTGGCAAAGGCCGGAGGGTCTAAAATAATCAGATCAAAATCTTCCTGCATGTGGCGCAAATAATTAAAAACATCATCTTCAATTACAGGATGAGACTCTGCGGAAATACCATTGAGCAACAAATTCTTCGCGGCAGAAACGCAAGCCGCATCGGATGAATCCAGCGAGACAACCCTTTTTGCGCCACCCGCAGCGCAGTAAACAGAGAAAGCTCCGGTATAGGAAAAACAGTTTAAAACATTGGCATCGAGGGCTAGCGCGCCCAACTTTTCCCTATTAATACGCTGGTCAAGAAAAAAACCTGTTTTCTGGCCGCTGATAAAATCCACTTCAAATATAAAACCATTTTCCCTTATTTGCACTGCTGCCGATTGATTATCCCCATAAACAAAACCTTTGCGCTCTTTCAATCCTTCAAGCGTTCGGGAGCGCCCCTGGCTTTGTTCATAAATCCGCGCCGGTTTTAACTGCGAAATAAGGGCATCGAAGATGTGAGCCTTTTGCTTTTCCATCCCGGCGGTAGTGATAGATACTGCCAGAGTTGATCCATAGACGTCGGCAATCAAACCCGGGAACCCATCGCCCTCGACATTGACAAGACGATAAGCGTCCGTCTGCTTGTTGATAATCCTCTGCCGTAATTGGCAGGCAGACTTCAGACGGTCCTGCCAGAAATCGGCAGATATAATCTGATTGCAATTGGAAGTTAAAAAACGAAAAGCAATATCGGTGCGGGGATTGAAAAAACCCAAGGCCAACGGCTTTCCTGCCGCATCTTTGGCCAATACAATATCGCCTTGAGTTGGATTCCCATTGATTGCGCCTATCGCGCCGGAGAATAACCAGGGATGGCCGCGTAGCAGTGAGGATTCGCGCCCTTTTTTCAATATTATTTCCAGATATGCTGATGTTGACATATTATTCACTCTCAATCTCAGGTCTGCTTTTCCCGGCATATGCTGAATAAATATTGAACAGCAACAGCGCAAAACAAACAACAATCGCAACAAGAGCAATCGGTCTAGTAAAAAATATGGAAAAGCTGCCTTGTGAAATCAGCAACGATCGCCTCAAATTTACTTCAAACATCGGTCCCAAAACAAAACACAGGATGAGCGGAGCCGCTTCATAACCGAATTTTTTGAACAGATAACCGGCTATCCCAAAGATAATCATCACAACTATATCGAAAACATTATTGTTGATCGAATATGCCCCAATAACACAAAAAAGGAGAATCAGCGGATAAAGAACCCTGTCCGGGATTCGGAGAACCTGCACCCAGAGAGGAATCAGCGGCAGATTCAAAATCAGCAGCATCACATTCCCTATGTACATGCTGCCCAGCAACCCCCAGAATACATCAGGATGTTCCTTAATCAAAAGAGGGCCGGGAACAACTCCGTGGATGAGAAACGCCCCGTAAAGAACAGCCAACACAACGTTTGGGGGAATACCCAATGTTAAAAGAGGAATAAATGAGGTTGAAGTGGCTGAGTTATTGGCAGATTCCGGCGAGGCCACGCCCTCAATCGCTCCTTTTCCAAATCGCTCCGGATTCTTTGCCACTCTTTTTTCAACACCATAGGCAATAAAAGTGGAAAGCACAGGCCCGCCGCCTGGTAGAATACCCAGAAAGAAGCCGATTATAGTTCCGCGCAATATCGCCCATTTACTTTGCAGCCAGTCTAATTTGGTGGGAAATAAATTTTTGATTTTGACTTTCAATATTTTGGTGGATGTAGTTTTCTCCAGGCTGTTAAAAACCTCCGCCACACCAAACAACCCCATAGCCAGCGGCGCAATGCCTATTCCTTCATAAAGATTTAATATCCCGAAAGTCATTCTCTGCTGGGCAGTAATGGGATCAAGCCCCACGCTGCTTAAGATCAATCCCAAAAAAGCCATCATGCCGGCTTTGAGCATAGAGCCATGAGAGAGGTAAGAAATGAAGATGAAACCCAGAAGAATAATGGCGAAATACTCGGGTGGGCCGAATTTCAAAGCAACAGAGGACAGCGGCCCGGAAATAAACTGCAATCCGATCAAGCCTATGGTACCGGCAATAAAGGACCCGAAGGCGGCAATCCCCAAAGCGGAACCGGCGCGCCCTTGTCGCGCCATCTGATAACCATCCATGCAGGTAACAACCGATGCCGTTTCACCGGGCACATTAACCAGAATGGATGTTGTGGAACCACCGTACATTACACCATAATAAATTCCGGCCAGCATGATAATCGAGCCGGCGGGAGTCAGTTGAAAAGTTAAAGGCAGAAGGATGGAAATGGCAGCCACAGGGCCTATGCCCGGAAGTACTCCAACCAGAGTACCCAGAAGACAACCCACAAAAACCAGAAACAAATTATTCGGCTGTAACGCTACAGAAAAGCCATATAACAAACCCTGCAATGTATCCAAAAAAACACCATTCCAATTTTAATTCAAAAAAACCAGATACCCCGGGGAAGCGGAGTTTTCAAACCGTAATAAAACAGACAATAGGTCAGCAACACAGCCAGCAAAGATGCGCATATAACTGCCCATGGTTTCATCTGTCCTTTATAAAACAAGATCATCATTAATCCCAGTGTTGACGGAATATAACCAAGTATGGGCAATACCAGACAATAAATAAAAAGGGCTATGACAATGACAACATTCCTGCCCCAGTTAAGGTTTTTCCATAAACGCGCTCCCCCGCTGATTTCCGATTCACCTTTTTTCAAGATAATATTTGCCAACATTATTAAGGCCAGGATGCCAAGTAACAGCGATGACCAAAAAAGAAAGAACCCGGGGCCCGGATTGGAGAGCTCTCCAATATCCAGACGCACCGATGTAATCATGACTGAAACTGCAACCAGAAGCCAAACAACACTACCGATAAACTCTTTTTTATCCGTCATTTCCTCATACCTGTTACTCCGGCAATGTTGCCGCTTCCTTAATCAACCCGCTCGCAATCAAATGTTTATTGATCTTTTTCCAATTAATCCTTAAAAATTTATCGAATTCCTTGCTGTTATAATTGACCGGCACCATATCAATCCTATCGAGCGATTCCAGGTATTCCTTACTTTTGGTTGCCTTAGCAAAAGCCACCTCCAGTTTTTTTGCCAATTCCGGCGGAAGGTTGGCTGGCCCGACTATGGAAAACACGGCATCGTTGACAAAATCATAACCGGCCTCTTTGAGGGTGGGAACAGCGGGAAATTTGGGCGATCTTTTTTTACTCATGGTTGCCAGAAGGCGTGTCTGCCCTGATTTCACCGATGGCACCAATTCCGAGGTCAGCGAAGCAAAATCAACATGTCCACCAAGTAATGACGTAAGCGCTTCAACGCTGCCCTTATAGGGGACGTGGATCATCTGCAGCTTTTTGGCAACGACAATTTCATCAACAGCAGCGTGGGTTGTGCTGCCAACACCTGTTGTGGCATAGTTCAGCATGCCGGGATTTTTTTTGGCATCATTTACAATGTCTTGAATATTTTTCCAGGGCGAATCATTTTTCACAACAATCCCTAACAACGGCTCGGCAAAGCCGATTATAGGTTTGAAACTTGTTAAGGGCTTAAAAGGAACATGCTGTATTTGCGAAACACGGATCAGAACAGAACTGGGTGTAGCACAAAGGGTGTAACCATCAGGATTCTGCGAAAGCAGCGCTGCCAGTGCCACAGTACCCGTGCCGCCCGGTTTATTTTCAATGATTATGGGTTGACCCAATATTTTTTCCGCCGATCTGGCTAATGCCCGGGCGCTTAAGTCCATACTGCCACCGGGAGCAAAACCGACCAGAACAGTAACGGGTCTTTCGGGATATTCAGCAATGGCAGGTCCACTGCCAAGCACAAGGACAAACATTATTATGGTGCCGATTATTACCATTAAGAATCTGCGATTATTTTTTTTCATAGGATTTACCCCCTGCTTTATTTTTTTTGTTTTGGAAATCGCGTAATTGCTAACATAAAAAAACTGATACATAAAGAATAAATATAGTGATATGTTAAACTAACTTAAAAGAGAGGAAACTTGGAAAATGTACGCAGTAATCATGGCCGGTGGCAGAGGCACAAGATTCTGGCCACGCAGCAGAGAGAGAAAACCAAAGCACCTGTTGGATATCGTCAGCAACCGGACAATCGTTCAGGAAACAGTTGACCGCATCAAATTACTGATTGAGCCTGCAAATATCTTAATTGTCACCGGGAAAAAACACGCCCGGGAGTTAATTAGGCAGCTACCGGAAATTCCGGCCAAAAATATTATAATTGAACCTGTGGGGAAAAATACTGCCGCCTGTATAGGACTGGCTGCTTTACATATCCAAAAAAGAGTTCACGATGCTGTAATGGTTGTCCTGCCTTCCGATCACGCAATAGGCGATGCAAGTGAATATCTGGCGATTATCAGCGCTGCTGCGAAAGTTGCCGATCAGAAAGAAGGTCTGGTAACCATCGGCATTAAACCAACCGGCCCTGAAACAGGATTCGGTTACATTGAACAAGGCCAATTATCGGCAAACGTCAACGACAAAAAAGTATTCCGGGTAAAATCCAACCGTGAAAAGCCGGATTTAGCCAAAGCCCGGGAATTTGTACAAAGTGGAAAATTTTATTGGAACAGCGGCATGTTTATCTGGAAGGCATCCATCATCATGAAAGAAATAGAGCGATGCCTGCCCGATTTATACAAAGGCCTGATGAAAATCAAGGAAGTACTGGGAACGACTAAAGAAGCAGCAATACTACCAAAAGTATACAAAGGACTGGCCTCAATTTCCATTGATTACGGCGTTATGGAAAAGGCGGATAATGCTTTCATGCTGAGCGGAGATTTTGGCTGGAGCGATGTGGGCAGCTGGGATGCTCTCTGGGAAATATCGGCAAAAGATAATCAAGGCAACGCTTTGATCGGAGGCGGCAGTGCAATTTTTACAGATACGGAAGGCGCTCTTGTTTACAGCCCCAAAAAGCTTGTCGCCCTTGTAGGAGTCAAGGATTTAATAATAGTGGAGACAGCAGACGCCTTACTAATTTGTAAAAAAGGCCGCTCTCAGGATGTAAAAAAAGTGGTCGATGCCCTGGAAGCGGCAAAAAAGAAGAAATATCTATAGCTTACTTTAGATAGACCGGCTCTGTGGTAGATTTAAAATTACCTTTTTTCAGTTCATCAATAATAACGTTGAGGGAAGTTTTTTCGTCATCAAAGGTAATAAGCAACAAATCATGCCCTTTATTCTCATGTTTGATCACACCATCAATTTTTTTCAGGATAGAACTTATCCTGGAATTGGAGCCTCAGGCAGAGCAGCCGGGTATAGTTAATTGAGTAATTCTCTCCGTTGCAAAAGTAAGCCCCGAAAAAGATAATAAGAGCATGGCAGCTAAAAATGTTGATATTGTTTTTTTCATCATTCACCTCGTCCTCACAATGTTTGCGCAATGATAACGCAAAAACACATAAATATGCAATTACAATTTGCAATTGACAGGTGAAATTTAATCTGGAATACAAGTGGTAGTTAATCTAATAAAAGAAAATTGAAAACTCATGACCATTTGTTTATCGAAACCATTAATTTTAGCTTCCGCATCGCCACGGCGGGAGGATCTCTTGCGCTCTGTCGGGTTGAAGTTTAAAATAATTCCCGCTCATGTCAATGAAGAATATCTGCAAGGCGAGAGCCCGCGTGAACATGTCCGTAGGCTATCGCGAAATAAGGCAATGGTGATCGCCCAAAATAATCCTGATTCCTGGGTGCTGGGCGCGGATACGATTGTGGTCATTGACGGTTTGATTTTAGGCAAACCAAAAAATAAGAAGCAGGCACGCGAAATGCTCGCAAGGCTAAGCGATCGGGAGCATAAGGTTTTCACCGGATTTACTCTTGCCCACGTCGCCACTAAAATTTGCAAAACCATGGTAATTTTATCGGCAGTGAAGTTTAAAAAGATATCTCCTGAAGAGATGGATTGGTATGTAAGCTGCGACGAGCCTTACGACAAAGCGGGAGGCTACGCTGTACAGGGGAAAGGCGCCTATTTTATTAAATCAATCCGCGGTTCTTATACGAATGTTATCGGCCTGCCGCTTGGCGAAGTCCTCGAAGAGCTCAAAAAACTAAAAACATTAAGTTTCGGATTATACCAAGTTGCTTTCAAGAAGTAAGATTATAATTCTTAAAAGCTTACTTGGTATTATACCCGGTAAATCAACCCTTAATGAGACTAGCTAAGAACAAGCAAAGCGAAATTCGAAGCTCTAGTCGAATTATCCTACGTGCGAAGCTAAATAGGGCTAATATTTGATAGCTACTTGGTGTAATTTCATGAAAACAGAAATCAGCGCAAACATAGATAGCATAAGGCAAAGAATAGCATCAGCGGCTGCGCGAGCTCACCGTGATCCCCTTTCGGTTAAACTCATGGCTGTGACCAAAACCGTTGATCCGGAACGTATCGGCAAGGCTCTCGATGCCGGCCTGACGATGCTTGGCGAAAATTATGTTCAGGAGGCCAAAGACAAAATCGCCCTCATCGGGAATGCCGCTCAGTGGCACATGATCGGCCATCTGCAAACCAACAAGGCCAAGTACGCCGTCAAATTATTTGACTGCGTTCATTCCGTTGACCGGCTGGAACTGGCCCGTGAGCTCGATTACAGAGCGTGTCAAATCAATCGCAAGTTAAATATTTTGATTGAAGTCAATAGCGGAGAGCAGTCCAAAAGCGGCATAGAGAAAGAACAGACATTGGAGCTGGTGCGACAAGTTGCCCTCTTGCCCAATCTTGCAGTAAGAGGGCTTATGACTATGGCTCCTTATTGCGATGACCCCGAAAACTCCCGGCCATATTTTAAATCGCTTCGCGATCTGCGCGACGATATCAATAACGCTGGCATTACAGGTGTCACCCTAGAAGAACTTTCCATGGGCATGACTGACGACTTTGAAGTTGCCATTGAAGAAGGAGCAACTATCATCCGCGTTGGTCGGGCGATTTTCGGCAAAAGGCTGTAATTTCGAATAATAAGGTCGAAGGGGATGTTTAAAACTTAATAAATTAAATTAAAATATCCTTTGACTTTAAGTAAAATAACATGTATTGTATTTATGCTACATAGTACATTAAGCTGATTTTAGTAGGCAGTGTACAAGAAAGTTGAGTTTTGACAATGTGAAGTGCAAAGGTTGGCCACCCTGCTCTTTAGAGTTTTGGTGGCCTTTTTATTTCCGTCATGTTTGTAACTCAACTTCTGGTAAGCTTTAGAAAGGAGGGTATAATTATGGCAGAAGGTAAAGTAAAATGGTTCAACGAAGGCAAAGGATTCGGATTCATCGAAAAGTCTGATGGCGGGGACGTGTTCGTTCACTTTAGTGCGATTCAGGCTAGCGGCTTCAAGACACTGCAGGAAGGCGCAAGCGTTAGTTTCGATATCGAGCAGGGTCCCAAAGGCCCGTCGGCAGTCAACGTGAAAGCACTGTAATCAATTTTTTTAACAGAAAAGGCACTCCATCAACTTAGTTTCATGGAGTGCCTTTTTATTTTCAATCTATTAAATAACACCTGCAAGGCAACAGAGGAATAATTCATGGGAAAACCAATGTTCAACTTTGGCAAAAACGCAAAAGAAAAAGCAAGACAGCTAAAGCAGACAGAAAAGACGCAAAAACGATTGTTGGCCAAAAAGCAGAAGGCCGATATGGCAAATACTTCAATTGAAGAATCTGCGATAACTGAACCGGGACAGGAAACCTAACTTCCACTTCTATATTAAGGCAGATGTTCCTAATTACAAATTCCGAAGATGAGTTAAGCAAAAAACCATCACTCTTTTGCCATTCATTTCCCAATTAAGTATCTTTTCCGCTAATTTGATTATTTGTTGCTGCTTGCCAGGGCTTGGCCGATTGCATCGCTAAGCGCCCTGAGCATGTAGGGTTTGCCCAGGAAGGCCTGGGGTAATTCGGAATGGTCTCCGGCCGCGGCCATGACATGGGCTTCGTCGTAGCCGCTGGAAAGGATTACCGGGATGCCGGGGACAAGTTGGCGCACGACCGTCATTGTCTCCCACCCGTTCATGCGCGGCATGGTCAGGTCGGAAAGGACAATCCGAATTCCATCCTGATGCTGCCGGAATAACTCCACAGCCTCGACACCATCTTTTGCTTCCAGCACTGTAAATCCAAGACTTTTGAGCATGTCTGCGACCATGATGCGCAATTTATCATCGTCTTCGGCGAGCAACACCTTACCGCCCCCCTCAAACTTCTGGGCTTTAGCCACTTTATCCGGTGCCGGCAGAACTTCTTCAGTTGACAAGGGCAAAAATACCCGGAAGGCACTTCCTTTTTTTTGTTTGCTCTCCACGGTGACTGCACCGTTGTGCGCCTTCACAATACCGAGAACAACGGGTAAGCCCATGCCCCGGCCGGTGAACTTGTCTGTAAAAAACGGGTCAAAGAGCTTCTCTATATCCATATCCGCAATCCCACAGCCAGTATCGGCTACTTCCAAACATGCATAGGCATTATTCTGTGGTTGCCAGTCTATGGGAAAACGGTTAATCGGCGGTATATAAGCAGAAAAAACTGTTTTGACAGTCAGGTTAATGGCGTCTTGGCTCTTACCACACGCTTCCCAGGCATTGGTGATCAGGTTAGTCATGATCTGCTGTATCTCGCTTAAGTTGGCCATAATGACCGGACCTGGTGAAGATAAATTGGTCTGCAATACCATGGTTTCCGGCATAACTGCCTGAAGAATTGGAAGGCTCCTGCGGCAGACAGAGGATAGGTTTAGTGGTTCCCGTTCATCGAACAATTGGCCGAGATATGTCAGCATATGGCCGCTCATCTGAGCCGCCGTATTAGAAGCTTTCATAGCCGAGGTAAGATTTTCTAATATACTTGACATTTGAGGCTGCTTCATCATAGCCAACTCCAGATTGCCGATCACCACTCCAAGCTGGTTATTAAAATGATGGGCGATGGCCCCGGCCATACGACCCAGGCTCTCCGATTTCTGAATTTGCCGGTTTCGGGATTCGAATATGTTCTTTTCCGCTTCGGCCTTAATGCGTTTAGTAATCTCACGGATGATACCACCGACGCCAACAGAATCGCCCTCAATGGTTACAGGAAACTTAATTGTCTCATACACATTGTCTCCTATTGACTCCGTGGATGTAATGGTGATCTTCTGACTAATGACTTGCAGATCGCTTTCACGACATGCGCGAGCTGCTTGTTCAGGCATGAGTTCTTCGTCGGTTTTTCCCAGGATCTCCGCCTCTTCACGCCCCAAAAAGGCGGTATTGGCAGTGTTGACCATTAGATACTTGAGATCAGAATCCTTTAGAAATAGCAGATCAGGATTGGCGTCCATAAACAAACGGAGATGAAGCCGCGATAGAGAAAGAGCTTTTTCCGCCCGCTTGCGGTCGGTGATATCTTGAATAGTTGTCAGAAAAAATTTTTCATTGTTAAAGCTCATCATAACGGCATTGAATAATCCATATCTCAACTCCCCATTCTTTGCCTTGATTTCCATTTCAAAATCTTCAACACATCCGCTTTTGTTTATTTCATTGATAAAAGACGCTCTTTGTTCTTCAGTAATATATCCGATTTCTCTGGAAGTACGTCCGACAACTTCATCCCGTTTAAGTCCCACACGTTTAAGAAAAGTATTGCTGACATCAACAATTCTTCCTTCTTTTAATGTAGTAATGACCGTAGGAATTGAATTTTGCAGGAAAGCCTTAGTGAATTTATCTTGAATAATTGTGGTTTGTTCTATTTGCTCAAGACGGAGTTTATTGAGTTCTTCGATCAGTTGTTTCTTAGTCTTTTTTTCATCTTCCATGGAAACCTCGCAAAAAATGCTATCCAAAAAGAATCGTTCGCTTTTTTCTTAATGATGGAATTAAATCATAAAAGATATAAAATGGCAAC
>JANXZU010000086.1 GCA_025355345.1 Syntrophaceae bacterium | reverse complement strand
TGATGACAGCCTGCAAGTCGGCACCAAAGCTCTTCAATATCACATCGGGAAGCTTTTCTATCCGGGTTTCGCCACCAAATCCGATTTTAAGCTCCTTGCTTATCTGGTCGGCAGCCCAGACCACGTCTACGATCCGTGATTCTTCGCGGTCAAGACAATGGTGATTCCTTATACATGAGATCAGGTGAACCGGAAGGTTCCATTTTTCGCCAAGCAAGGAACCGATTTGCGTGTGATCGGCGGCGAATATTTTCTGTTCCGCTTCATAAAAAGGCAGCCCTTCCTCTTTTACCATCTGTAGCACCCGCTTAAAATCATTGGGCATAAAGTGGGCAAAAACGATCTTGCCGAAATCATGCAAAAGCCCGGATAAAAAGAAGTCAAAAGCCTCTCTTTCCGGAATCTTTAATTTTCTGGCTATAATCCTCGCGATAATGGCAGTGGATAAAGAATGCAGAAGAAACGCATCCATATCGAATCCGGCATTATTCTTGCGCGGAAGCACGCCGAGGGTCGCTGCGCTTAAAGCCAGATTCTTGACCGTGTTGATTCCGATGTAAACTACTGCGTGGTTAACGGAAGTGATCTTCTCAGCAAGGCCGAAGTAGGGCGAATTTACCATTTTGAGTATCTTCATGATCAGAATCGGATCGTGTTCAATGACTTCCACCAATGCCTTGGGGTCGGAATTGATGTCGGAGGTTAACTCAATTACACGATGAACACTCTGCGGGAAGGCGGGCATCTTTTCGACTATTTCAAGAAGGTCTTTTCTCATTGTGGCCATGTTTGCCCCTCGGGTTTCAGGCTAAGTATTTTTTCTATATTTTCTGAGATACAAATATTGTGAAACTCCAATTCTAAAGCTTGCATGTGGGTGCATTACCGTGATTCATGTTATGACTATAAGAATTGTGGTCTTGTATGTCAAGATAATCTTGGAAAATCTTGGCCACGAAATGTGGGGTAGCGGATGCTTGTCGTCAGGCATCTCTTGCGTTCATTATATTTTGAAATCGGTGCCTTTGGTTACCTTAGCGAAGTAACCTAATAATCTATTTGCCTGACCGCACCGGGAGGATACGGCGGGGTTTGCCGTCGTAGGACTGGGGACGCCAGGTCAGATTGCCATCAAAAAATTTCTGAAGGCAGCTTCGGAACCGCGCGTCTCCGAAGTCCAGAGAGCATAGCAGGTAATATCAATCAACTCAGTTGCAACACTTAATAGCGTTGATTTATCACATGCCGCTAGCCTGTTTTTAGCATCAAGGGCAAATAACCCGCCAAGCTCAACCGGTGTAGGCATCCGCCAGTCTGAATAACCACCACCACGATAATTTTCGCAATAGGTCTTGGCATTTGGCTGAGTTGCCCTTCAAGAGTTTCTTTCTTATTTGTAAGTGCAGTGTTGCGTTTCTGATAGGCTTGAGATCCTTCTTTACCCGGTCCACCTAAGACAAGCCGTGCCAGTTGCTGACGGACACGTGCCAGGTCTGCAAATATCTCCCGCGCTTTGGAATTATCATCACCGACAAGGACATCCTGTATGCGCTTCTGTGCCTCAAGTAGGATACCCTTACGGGCGAGCCAGATATCGATGGCGTTCTTTATGACTTTGGAATTGTTAGAAAAACGCTGATTGATAAAGCTGAGGTAACTGAAAAAGTTATTCTCCCGTTTTGCCAAGAACTGTATCTGTTGTTTCTCCGACGTAAAACCTAGAATCTGCGCGATTTGTCATCACCCATACAGGCGGTACCTTCCGCGATCTTAATCGTAGATTGCGAAGCATAAAGCTGTGTTGCCAGACAAAGACTGACGATTAGAAAAAATATTATTTTACGCATAGAACCTCCATTTGTAGTTTATTTGGCTATAAGGCTATAATCAGCGTGAAATCAATGGCACAGAATCAAAACGGTGGTATGCCTTGTTATCAATTTCCTTTCTTCCCTCTCAATTTCCAGAATTAACAATCAGCTTATATTATTTAGAAATTACGGCAAATGTTCCTGAGTTTCAAGAAATAACAAACGATAAGATCGGCATTACCGTTTGTTATTCTGAATGTTTTTCGTCGACAGGCATATGTGTAGTTAAGGAAGATATATGTACTAAAGCTAAAACTAATTACCTAAGATTGTCATCATTCGGAATTGCAGTAAACAACTCTATCTTCGTTCACTGTCAAATGAGAAATAGTCTCTGCGTCGGCACTTGTAATGTACGCGAGGAGTTGCGCATTTATGATCTTACGAAGCTAACTTATCTACAGAATATTTTTATGCAAGTAAACCGTCAGATCGCCCACTCTGTTTGTATAGCTTCCGTATTCGTTATCATACCAGCCGAAAATCTTGGCATGGACAACAGGCACCTTCATCGTCTTTTCCGAAAAAGTCGTAAGCAAGTTTTCCGGCAGGTCGGGAATTTGTGAGAGGTCAACATTTATAAAGGCTGTGCGGGTGTGGTTAAATTGACCTTCAATGATGACTGCCGCGTCCACTCCAATTAAATCGGTAGAAACATTTTGTTCCATGGTGAATTTGACTAAATGTTCCGGGTTGCTCTCCGATACTTTGCGGTAAATCTCATTAATCATTTTTGTATCGAGAGTCGCTGCATCACCTGCCTTGTTATGGCGCGCCTGAAAAGTAACATTCAGAACAATCAAGGAAAGCGTATTAGTGGGGACTCTGATAGAGTCGGCCATAAAGCCGATATTCTTTACTTCCGGTATTACCTGTCCCAGAGCTTCAGCGGCGTTGGTTGAGGTCAGGATGATGTTATTGAGAATGCTGCGGTTCTTTCTCAAATCCTTTTCGCCGGCTTTGGGCATGCTATCCAATACGCTCTGTGTATTTGTAACCGCATGGATGGTAGACATTGAGGCCGTGAGAATATTATTTGTTTCCTCATTTGCAAGCAGTGGTTTAATCATGTGAGCCAGTCCTGTTGTCGTGCAGGAGGCAGCCGAAATGATCTGGTGCTTCTTTTGGTCATACGCGGTATGGTTTATTCCGTAAATTAAGGTAACGGCATCATCAGGCATGGCCAGGGCTTTGTTCTTTATCTTGAAGGGAGCGGAGTTGATTACCACTCTGGCTCCGCCCTGAAAGTGGCCGCGCAGAGAACCATTCTTTTCGCCTGCTGCCATAGTTGGATCTTTAAACTTTCCTGTGCAATCAATGACGATATCGGCGCCGTATTTGCGCCAGGGAATGTCTGCGGGGTTTCTTGCTTCACGCAGGATTGTTACCGGCACACCATCGATCAGCATTTTGCCGTTTACTTCATCTGTGATCTGAATAACGCGATCGGATTTTATGCCGTGGAGGAATCTGTGCAGAAGTCCGTAGGTTGCATCTTTCTCAATCATCTGCGCGATTGCATGCAGACTGGTTCCTGCTTCCCTTCCCAGATTGACAACAATTTCCTTAAAGTATTTTCTTCCGACATGATGCCACAAAGTTAATTTGCCAATCCTGCCTAAGCTATTTATTCCCAGAGTTGGCGGGCGATTTTCAAATACTTGAGTCTTTGTCATGATAAACTACCTCCTTTAATTCCGTCTCTGTGAGAAACGAACTGAAAAATGGAATTGCCCAGAATAAATAGACCGGCGCAATTTGGTAATACTATCTGTATGAAATTGGATTGTGAAGGTGAAATGATATTGATTGAAATACTCATACATCCTATCCCTTGGGAAGACCGGAATGTTCATACAAGAAAGGTTTGCCAAAGTCAATACCTGAAAAGGAAATAATTTTAAATCGTCTTTTGTAGCTTGGATAAACTTTAAAATAATCTAGCCTTAATGAATTTGAACGGGAAAAGCATGGATACTTTTTGTTGATATTCGCTGTAAGTATCACCAAATTCCAGAACAAGCTTGTCCTCCTCCAGAATTGTTCCTATTATCAGGTAGGCGCTCAATATTATATTTACTATTAAAAATGCGATATCGAGATCTCTGGCCCAGATCAGCGGGAATAATGCTGCGTAAAGCGGATGCCTAACAGCGCCTAGGATTCCGCTTGTGGAAAGTTTTCCTGTCTTGTTGATCAGCTTTTGGTCGATGCCTTTTCTGATTTGTTGAATTCCGGCAAACTGAAAAAAGCTATAGCGTTGTCCTCCCAAGATGAAGAAAATAATCCCGGTAGCGATGAGAATATATTTTATGGGGAGAAGATAACCATCCCAAACGAAAAATGGCTGTTGTTTTACTGATAACGTGTAAAGAATAACCGGAATTAGTGTCACTATCGAGAAAATGTTGTAAAATAATCTGTAAAAATGATAGGCATTACCTGTTTTCTCCTTGAGAAAATTGGTGAAAGTTGTACTGATCAGAGCGCTATGTACTGTACAATAAGTAATCCATAATACAGACAGTATAAAATATTCCATAAATCCTCATTTGTTATAATCAAGAGCAACAGCCACCTTTGGTATCAGTGCCGCAACAACATTCGCCTTCGCGTCCCAACATGGAATTGATGACAGCCGCAGCGCAGCCGACACCGGATTCTACGAAAATGGCACTAGCCGGGCAATTTAAACTGCAAGCGCCACATTCCATGCAGGAGTCACGGTTTTGGATGGTTATATGTTTTCCGTTCATTTTAAACACTTCATGAGGACAAACATCCACACACATTCCGCAGCCGGTGCATTTATTGTCGTCCAGTTGCAAAGTAACAACGTCTTTAAGGTAAACTGAATTTTTCATTATTAACTCCTATGAAATCAAAATTGCTCCTATCCATGTAACAAAACCAACAGCTAAGGCAGCCATCTGAAGTGGCAGCGCCCAGCGCATTTCCTTTTTTACACCTGATAGAGAAGTGTAGGTGGAGCATCCGGTGAAATTCATCGCCAGATATGACGATATTGCCGGAATTATCAGCAGCCAAGAAAGAGGTTCAATCCTTCCTGCCCATGCCTGCATGTTGATGCCACGCACATAAAGCATAATCAAAGTAATAATAATGCCGATAGATAAACCCTTAACAGAAAACGCCCGTCCAGGCAGATACGGCAACAGCAATGGATTGAACACAGCACCTCCGGCAATAGCTCCCACCAATGACAGGACAGCAAACAATCCATAGCTGCTCGCGTTTGTCCATAATCCCGCTGGGCCTATGATGCTACTGATGATCAATAGAACAGAAGCCATAATCAAAAATGGTTTCAGCGTTTGATTCAGCTCAATGGGAATAAGCACTGCTCTCTCTTTCAAGGGGAAGGTTATTGTTCGCATTTTCTCATTTGCCTTGGAACCGGCATCAAGATAATCCGGTAAATCTTCTGCTCGTATAGGGCCATATTGAACTTTAAAGCCGGAGAGCTTTGCTACAACGTGTGCGGCTACTCCCGGAGCTCCCAGTTGGGGCAGGATTAATTTCCTGTGGCTGACGATTTCCTTCAAACGGCTTGATTCTGTTCTCTTGACGAGCTCCTCTGTACCGAAGGTGCCTTTGCCTGCAGCACACCATACATTGATGCCATTCGTGTCCAGCACAAGAATCCAAGCATCCCTTTCAGGAAGAGCTTTCCTCAATCGATCAAAGCTCATTTTGTAATTGGCGGTAACCAGAACAGGTGATTTATCATTCGGATTACCCAGGGCGTAAATGCCGGAGACTATACTATAATCCATTCTAAAGGTACCAAGTCGGGCTTTGATTGTTCCCCAGTGATCCTGCCAGCTCAAAGTCGATGATACTTGCGGTAAAAGACCTGCTGACGTGTCTATTGATCCGCTGACGAAAGACTGATTCAAAATGGGGATTGTATTAGGGACATTCTTTACTGAAGGGCCGCAACCACAACCAGAATCGGCTTGGATAATAGGGAATTCAAATTTATTTTCGGAACCGGAAGAATTAGTCGTTTTATTCATAGAAGTATCCTTATACAAAGTCGCTGTCAAATATTAAAAGCCTGATTTGCCGGGCATAATACCAAGTAAGCTTTCAAAAATTCATATTTTATATTTTGAAAGCAACTTGGTATTACTTTGTTTGTTTGCCGCAACTGCACACGCTGGAAGCATTTTTTATGGCATTGATAAAAATATTTACGCATTCCAGTACTTCGGCTTTCTTTTTTTCAGGTATCTGATTCGCAACTTTTTGATTAAAATCCATCAAGCACAACGTTACTTTTTTGTGGGCCTCAATCCCATCTTTTGTAAGTGTTAGCTTTATCGAACGGGAATCGTGATCTGCCTTATCACGGCGTAAGAGACCTTTTTTTAGCAGAGGATTAACCAGGCGGGTTGTTGTGCTTTTCTGTACTGATAAAATTTGATGCAGATCGGTCATATTGAGTTCTTTTACTTTAGCGACAGCATCCAGAATCATGAACTGGTGAAATGTTACACCTTCGCAAAAAGATTCATCACGGCAACAGCAGCGCATCACCTGAGAAAGACCACTAAGCACACCCATTAAGGCAGAACTGTTTTTATTTATTTTTATCAACATGGTTGTATAATACAACTATATTTGTATTTGTCAATAGAAAAATTTTTATTACTCAATAAATGCCTTAAAAAATACTTGCAGTAAATAATAACCTGTGTAATGTCATTAGATATAAATAAAAAAGGAGGAGTAAAAAAATGAAAAGATTAAATTTAATCATTGGTTTGATCTTAGTTATTGCTGTAGGTGCTTATACAGGATGTGATAATAAGCAAGTAATTCAGAGTGATTCATCCGCAACTGGATCGATTAATCAGCAGGCGGCATCTCCCAGTGATACAAAAATTGAGAATAATGCAATTAACTCCATCTATTTTGATTACAATAAATATGCTCTTCGTGCTTCTGATAAAAAAATCCTCAAAGAAAATGCAGGCTATTTTTTAAAAAACAAGAAATCAGCTATCCTTATTGAAGGGCATTGTGATGAGAGAGGATCTGATGCGTATAACATGGCTCTTGGTGATAAAAGAGCAAAAGAAGCAATGAAATATTTAGTCAGCTTAGGTGTTAACAAAAAGCAGATAAAAACAATCAGCTATGGTAAAAACCGTCCGCTTGATAACGGCCATAATGAAGAAGCATGGGCGAAAAACAGAAGAAATAATTTTGTTGTAACCATAGAATAAATTCAAAGATAAATGCGGCAACACATTTTTCCCATTGCTGTTGCTATTTCTCGATCTTTAACCGTGAACAAGCCTCATAGCCCCTTGCATATACTGGGCTATGAGGCTTTGGGAAACATACAGAAACACTTCCTTCATCAACATTGTTATCTTTAGCCAAATCAATTTTATCAAAGGTAGAATAAAACAATGAAACTAAAATTATTGCGAACAGTATTGGCATTAATTCTCATCCTTGCGGCTGCAAGTGTTGGGGCTGAAACGTCGGTTTGGGTTGTTAAGTCTCCCACAACCACCGTCTATCTCGCCGGATCCTGCCATGTTCTTCGGGCTTCAGATCATCCGTTACCATCAGAATTTTTTAGCGCCTATTCGGACTCCCGTAAGATAATATTGGAAGCATCGATTGGCGATATGGAAAAGCCGGAGTATCTGGAGAAATTAATGAGTGCGGCAATATACAGCGATGGTTCAACACTGAAACAGCACCTGTCCTCGCAGGCTTACTCTAAGGTCGAGGCCTTCTGCAGGGAACGAAACTATCCAATTGAACAATATCAATCATTTCGACCGTGGATGCTGGCGATGACGCTGACTATGTCCGAAATGGCAAAAATTGGCGCAGAATCAAATAGTGGGGTTGATTACTTTTTCAATGACAAGGCGCAAAAAGATCGAAAGGTGGTGGGAAGTTTAGAGACAATGGATCAACAGATTGGATTTCTGACTTTGATGGATAGGTTTATGAGCAATGAACAAATTGCTGAAACGATAGAAGAGCTCAGGCAGATAAATACCAAAGGACCGGAAATATTTAATGCCTGGAAAAACGGTGATGAAACAAAAATCGAAGCACTTAATCTCAATGAGTTAAAAAATTACCCGAAACTCTATCAGGCCTTAATTCTCGATAGAAATAAAAAATGGATTAATGATATTGAGGGCTATCTGGGCAGTTCGGTAAACACTATGGTGATAGTAGGTGTGGCGCATCTTGTCGGGAATAATAGCGTGATTGATCTTTTGAGAAAACGTGGTTACAAAGTGGTAAAGTTGCAGAAATGATTATGATCGGGCCAACGGTCTGTGCATGAAATGTAATAGGGATTGCCAATCGGCAATATACTTCCTTGAGGCTATGACTCGGAACAAACCCTGTCCTTTCCGTTCTTCTTCCCCTGATACATAAGCTGGTCAACCCTGCGGACGAAAGCCTTTATGTCTTCCTGAGGCTTGTACTGCGCAAGCCCGATGCTTACTGTCAAATGTACTTCCTGACCCGGTGATGGAGAAAAAATCTCCTTCTTGAATTCCATCCGAATTCTTTCCGCTGTAAAGGCGCCATCCGCGCTTGTTGTCATGGGCAGGAGGATGGTGAATTCTTCTCCGCCATAACGATAAGCGAAATCTGTTTCGCGCAGGCATCTTTTGATCACCTGACCAAATCGCTGTAAGACCTGGTCTCCCTCGATATGGCCGTATGCGTCGTTGAATTCCTTGAAATTGTCGAGATCAAGCATGAGAATGGTTAGCGGCTGTTCGTAACGCGCCAGTCGTTCAATTTCCATTTTAAGTTGAAAATAAAAATTCCTGGAATTATAAAGTCCGGTGAGATCATCGACAATACTCAGTTCGCGGTATCTTTCTTCGCTCTCCTTCAATTCTGCTTCGAGCCTCTTGCGGTCGGTGATGTCACGGGAAACCGCCTGAAATCCCGTAACATTGCCATTTTCCACTATCGGCTGAGTATTTTGTCCAAGCCAAACTTCATGGCCATCCTTAGTGATAATGGGGTATTCTGAATATGTATTTTGAAGCCCCTTTACGAACTGGCGGCCGAAGAACCTAATGGCTTCATCACGCATGTCCGGGCGGATCAAGTCCGGATAATGCATCCCAATAACTTCCTCTTCATCGTATTTTGTAATACGCAGAGTTGCGGGATTGGCAAACGTGAAGTGTCCTGTGTTGTCAGTTCCAAAGACTATATCGTTCGCATTTTCCACCAATGTCCGATACCGTGCCTCGCTTTCCCGCAGTGCATTTTCTGCCTGCTTTTTGCCTGTAATATCCTGGTAAACTACTTGATACTGCCTTTCACCGCCCCAAAGAATTTCTTTGCGATATACTTGCAGATAACGGACTTCACCAGTTTTCCTGATAATGGTTATTTCGTATTCGGCCGGACCATAATCCCCGCTTTTTCTTTTTTCGCTTCTGATTTGGAATTCGGCAAGGCTTTCCTTGGTATAGCGTGTCATAACATTGGTTGCCTTCAAGTCCTCTATGGTGTCGTGGCCGTATATATCCAGAATAGCTTGATTTGCATAAATTGTCTCACCGTCCGCTGTTACGATGCGAACACCTAGCGGTGATTCATCCAAAGACCGGCGAAAATTCTCTTCACTCTCCAACAGCGCCTTCTGGGCATTCTTATGGTCGGTGATTTCTTGTTCCAGTGCCTGATTAATGATCTGATAATCCGCCGTCCGCTTTTCTACACGCTCTTCCAGTTTTTGATGGATTTTTTTACCCTTTTCCTGCTCAACCTTTAACCGCTGTCTCAGGAAATAATCACGTCGGGCATAGAATTCAATGGAATAACAGGCCAGCATTCCAATGATGTTGGCGCTGATGAAAAAAAAGCTGTTATTGAGCAGAACGGACTGGGGTGAGGGATGTATCCAGATTGCCGCGATTTCGTACAATACCACCTGCGCCCATCCGGCAATTGATGCCCATGTAAACAAGATGCGGATGAAAGTATAGCCCCACATCAAAACAAGCAGCAGGCCGGCATTATGAAAATAATTTACCGGCGATGGGGCGACAACAATTATATAGATAATGCACCCACCAGCCAGAATAAAGACAGTCGCCAGGAGAGGCTGCATATATCGTTCAAAGGACTTTAAAAAAGATGCCAGTAACGTTCCTGCAAGCGCGGGACAGACGATAACAAACCGGAAAAACCATATTGTGTATTTTTGTTCCGGCATGAGTACCGCATCCAGGATACCGAAAGCTGCGTAAAATAGCATTCCCAATATCAGGGATATTCGGATGGGGAGAAGGGACACCCGGTAGTAATCGATTCGAAATGGAGCTTCGAGTTGCGACGAGATTCCTACGAATTTCAGTGTCCACAAATTCAGTTTCATGATGAGCCTATTGATTTAATAACTAATATTTCAATCTACTTTATTGAAACGAGTAAACCCGTATTGTTCGATACAATCAGGTTGAAGTCTGCCTTTTCTTTAAGAGCCTTTATTCGTGGCTACCAGCATAACTTGTTTCTAGAACAAAAATTGGTATGAAATTATTTCTTCCCGGTGATTTGATTGATTATGCCGAGAAACGCGTCCGGTTTTAAAGAGGCTCCGCCGACGAGCGCTCCGTCGATATTTTCCATGCCGATTAATTCGCTGATATTATCTTTAGTCACGCTGCCGCCATAGAGAATGCGGATGTCTTTGGATACAGCACCATAGAGCTCTTTCAGGATGCCGCGAATAAAATGGTGTACTTCTTCTGCCTGAGCCGACGTGGCGACTTTACCTGTTCCTATAGCCCAGACTGGCTCATAGGCAATCACGACATTATCAATATTTTCCACACCGCTTAGCGCCTTCTTTATTTGCGTGTCGATAATAGACTGGGTTACACCTTTTACCCTTTCATCTTCCGTCTCGCCGACGCAGAGTATGGGTTTTAAACCAACAGCCAGCGCTTTTTTGACTTTTAAGTTTACGTCTTCATCACTTTCATGAAAATACTTTCTGCGTTCGGAATGGCCGATGATCACATAAGTGCAGCCTACATCTTTAAGCATTCCGGGCGCGATCTCACCGGTGAATGCTCCTTTATCTTCATGATGCATATTCTGAGCGGCCAGAGATACTTGTGTGCCCTTAATCGCCGCACCAACGCTGAATAAAGAGGTAAAAGGTGGAGCTATAATTACTTCACCATTTTTAATGTCCTTTGTGCCTTCTTTGATCGCCTGAGCCAGAGCAATCGATTCACCTGTGGTGTTGTGCATTTTCCAGTTGCCGGCTACAATCCAATTTCTCATTATATTTTTCCTCCTGAGTCTAAGGCGGCAACGCCGGGTAAGGTTTTGCCTTCCAGCAATTCCAGAAAAGCACCGCCGCCTGTTGAGATAAAAGATATTTTTGCGCTTTCTCCGGTTTGATGAACGGCCGTATCCGTATCGCCGCCGCCGACAATCGTGAGTGCGCCGGAATTCGCAACAGCGTGGACAAGTGAGAATGTTCCTTTGCTAAAAGGGGCAAGTTCAAACATGCCCAGTGGGCCATTCCATACAATCGTTTTGGCGTTCTTTATAGCGTCTGAAAATAAAGTGATTGTTGCAGGTCCTATATCCAGCCCCATCCAGTCTTCGGGTATATCTTTGATATCACAAATTTTTATTTCAGCATCAGCCGCGGGATTAGTCGCAATTACATTATCCACCGGCAGTAAAAGCTGCACATTTTTCTGCCTGGCTTTTTCCATAATCTTGCGTGCCAGATCAAGCATATCAGTTTCACATAACGACTTGCCAATGTTAAAGCCTGCGGCCTTAAGGAAAGTGTAAGCCATGCCGCCGCCGACTATAAGTTTATCTACCTTATCAATTAAATTTTCCAGCAGGCCAATCTTATCGGAAACTTTGGCGCCGCCAATTATGGCAAGAAGCGGCCGTGTTGGATTACCCATGGCTTTATTAAAGTATTCAATTTCATTTTTCAGCAGAAATCCCGCAGCGCAGACACCTACAAACTGAGTTATGGCGGTATTTGATGCCGCCGCGCGGTGAGAAACAGCAAAAGCATCATCAATATATACGTCACAAAGCGCTGCCAGCTGTTTGGCGAATTCTGCGTCATTTTTGTCTTCGCCGGGATAAAATCTCAGGTTTTCGAGAAGAACAAGATCTCCTGCTTTCATATTGCTTACGGCTTGCGTGGCTTTTTCACTTACGCAATCATCCACAAATACTACATCTTTTTTCAACAGGCCTGAAAGAACCTGCACAACTGGTTTTAGCGAGAACTCCGCGACTATTTTCCCTTTTGGCCTTCCCAAATGCGAAGCCACGATGACTTTAGCACCGTTTGTCAGGGCGTAGTTTATTGTCGGCAAGCTTGCCCGCACACGGGTATCATCAGTAACAAGACCATCTTTATTAAGCGGGACATTGAAGTCCACCCTGATCAATACCCGTTTTCCTTTTAAATCAATCTGATCAATGTATTTCATCTGTCGCCTTTTTTCTTTCTATTGCTATTTCTATTTCATGATGAAATAGAGAAGTTCCGTCATCCTGTTGGAAAACGCCCACTCGTTGTCATACCAGGAGAGTACCTTCACCATCTTGCCGCCTATTACCGTTGTGTTTGGCATATCTACGATTGAGGAATAGGGGTTGCCGTTGAAATCGCGTGAAACCAATTCTTCCTCCGAACAAAAAAGAATTCCTTTCATGGAACCACTTGCGTACTCTTTGAATTTGGCATTTACCTCAGCCTTGGTTGTGCTTTTCGAAACAGTTGCTACAAAATCTACCAGAGAAACATTGGGAACGGGAACGCGAATGGCCAGGCCATCGAGCTTTCCTTTCATTTCAGGTATGACTTCCGCGATTGCTCTGGCTGCACCGGTAGTGGTGGGGATCATGGAAAGCGCAGCCGCTCTAGCTCTTCTTAAGTCTTTATGCGGCTCATCCTGAACAACCTGATCATTTGTATAGGCATGGATTGTTGTCATCAGTCCGTACTCCACACCAAATTCCTTGTGCAGAATCTTGACGATCGGTGCCAGGCAATTAGTGGTGCAGGATCCCATGGATATAATGTGATGTTTGGTTTTGTCGTATACTTCCTGGTTGACCCCCAAAACAAAAGTTACGTCCGGTCCCTTGGCAGGAGCGGAGATGACAACTTTTTGGGCTCCGGCTTTAAGATGTTTTTCAGCACCGGCTTTATCAGTAAATATTCCCGTGCTTTCCAAAACTACGTCCACTCCCAGGTCTTTCCATGGCAATGCCTCAGGATCTCTTACAGAAAAAGTCTTAATCTCTTTACCGTCGACGGTAATCGAGTTGCTTTCGGATTTAATCTCCGCGTTAAATATTCCATGGATTGAATCATATTTGAGCAGATGGGCAAGTGTCTTGGAGTCCGCGAGATCGTTTATCGCCACAAACTCTATATCTTTATTTTTGTATCCAGCCCGAAAAACAAGCCGTCCTATTCTTCCAAAACCATTAATAGCAATTTTTATTGCCATATCATCCTCCTTATATATTTATAAATTTTCGAAATACTAGTCAAAAGACTTGCAGTTGTCAATGCGTTTCTCTTTGTTGATTAATTAGTATAGAAACATCGGTTTCCCTTCAACGTGGAGAACTTTGGGACGGTACTGTTCTGTGTCGTAGAGTTCTTCCACATCCACTCGTTTGATTCCCTGGTGGATTTCAGCAACAGGAACGCTTGTATAATTGCCGTCCCGCAGAGACACCATCCGATTATCCATCTTTTTCGCTGAGGCTATTAACTTAACGGCGATGTTGGCAAAGTTTACAGCGACCATCAAATCCAGACTATCCGGGACACCGGAACGCATCAGATAAGAGATTTGCTGACAGAAGCAATCCTGGCCTGTGATTTTTTCCAGTGTGTCGCTGGTGATCAGCCCGATGCCGCCCAATTTCCGGTTGCCATAGGCATCCGCCTGACCATAATCAACTATTTTCCCTCCGGTCATTTTGGCTCCCTCGCTTATGGCAATCATGGCGTAGTTGCTGGGATTGGATTTCTTGTCCTTTAATATAAGATGAGCAAGTTTTTCCGGATCAAAGGGGACTTCGCTGATTATCGCGCGATCTACTCCGGAAAGGTAAGAGGCAAGAAGGGTTACTTCGCCGCAATTGCGGCCGAAGAGCTCGATGATACCGATGCGTTCATGAGAACCTGCCGATGTCCGCAGTTGGTGAATGAATTCCACGCTGCGCGTTACGGCGGTGGAAAACCCTATACAGTAATCCGTTCCAAAGACATCATTATCCATGGTTTTTGGAATGGCGATAATCGGCACACCTTCTTTATTCATGCGCTCGGTATAGGCCAGAGTACCGTCACCGCCAATGGCGATAAGATGATCAATGCCAAGTCTGGGAATATTATTTAATATCCGCTCTGTTAAATCAAAGACAGCATCAGGCGCGGGAGTTCCGGTTACAACCTTCCCGCGTAAGCAATCGCTCATGTCCTGCAGGCGAACCTTGCTGGGAGTGATCCGGCTGGTATGCAGAAAAGTGCCGCCGGTGCGATCAATTGTTCGAGTGTTTTGTTTATCAAGTTTCAAGAAACAGCGATCAAAACTTTCCGGATCGTCAGGATTGTATTCAAGCAGTCCGGCCCAGCCGCGTCGAATGCCAAGTATTTCCATTCCCTCATCTATAGCGCTATGGACAATTGCTTTGATACAGGGATTCAGACCCGGAACATCTCCACCTCCCGTTAGAACTCCAATTCTCATGATTAATCTCCCAATGTAAATTTGCAAGCAATAATCGTTTCGATACTATATTGAATTATATCGTCAAAATATCAAATAGCAGATGACAGATGGCATCTACCATCCAAACATGTTCCCCAATTTTTGTCTCAGATTTGTTATGAAAGCTGATCTTCCCGCCACGCAAAAATCATAAATTACCATTGCCACTTCCGGTGCCCTCAGGTACCCATACAATTTGTGGGGGAAACGAGACCCGTCATGTCTATAATTGTTGTAAATGATAAAATCATTGGGCGCTATACCCATTGAATTAGGCAGGTAGTCATCGGCAAGGTTATGATTAAAAGCTACCGGATCATCAAGGTCGGAAAAATTATACCAGCCGGTTATGATATTTTCAGGAGTAAAGGGTTGATGTTCTTTTTTGAAATCTTTCCCCTGTTCCAATAAAATATTTTTAAGAATAAGCGGCATAGCCAGCGGCGAGCCTATGGTAATTAGTGTGTTAATCGAAACATCTTTCATTGTTTGTGTGAGAACGTCATAGGCGATGATTGTTCCCATTGAATGAGCAATGAGCAGTATATCCCGGTCATGATACTTGTCCAATGTTTCCGCAAGACGCAAACAAATGGCATCCCTGGCCGTCAAACCGGCATAACGGGCAACGGGGCAGTTGCTATGATAATAGTAGTCCATGTCTTGGAAAAAGTTTCTGGCTAAAATATTGGCTATTGAGTCGAGATCAATAAAGCGATTTTCTTTGAAATATATTTCATCAAGCTTCTTTTCCAGCTTATTTAGAAACTTTTCCTTGTTTACGCTCGGTTTAAAATTGATATATTCATCTGGATTTCCCGGAGTATACGGATCACTAAGATATGTGTCGCTCTTCTTGTCTTGCTCCTGAATGTCCTCCGGTTTTTCATGCAGCAGGTCGGCCCAATAAACCAATTTTAAAGAAAATGGAGTAAACCGCCTGTGAATTGTTTTCAAACCTTCGCGGATAGAAATTTTGCACCAATTTTCGAGGATATTTTTCGGCGGTTTATTAGCAAGACCATGAATAACAATGATAATTTTTCTTTTCTTTTTTATATTGAATATACTCATTGCAATTTATTATTATGTTTCAATTATGACAGCTTTAAATTACAATTGCCTGAAGTCAGGACTTCCAAAATAGTGTTCTCCCAACCTTGCAATTGATAACTGTTAGAAAATTTATAACAATTGCATACAGTTTAATCAAGGATAAATCTTATGCTTTTTTGGTGAGGCTCGCATTTGATGAATATACCGTATGTTCATCGATGCTTCGCCCCAAATTTTATGGCAATATTTTCTGTTAAAATTGATCTGGTCAAGTAAAAACGGACACCTGGTTAAGCTGCTTTAGCCAAAATAAAATTATTTTCAAAATCATTTGGATTTTTGTAATCCAAATAAGAATGAAGACGATTGCTGTTGTAAAACATTTCGATGTACTGGAT
>JANXZU010000051.1 GCA_025355345.1 Syntrophaceae bacterium | reverse complement strand
GCACCACATTTAGCTAAAGAAAAGACCTCGTTGGGAGTCTGGTAGTTGAGGCACTTTCTGGGTCGATTATTAAGTTTATTGACGACAAAAGCAACTTCTTTTTTAGAAATATTGTTTAGATCAGTTCCTTTGGGGAAATATTGTCTTAACGGCCTGTTGCCCAAATAGATTATGCAAGACACAGGAGCGGTCAAGACATTTAAATAATTGTTTATGATTAATGCATAAAAAGCTTGTAATATATTGATATTATTTATATAAGCACTGCTATATCAATAAGGAGCAACTAATTTTTATGATGGGATATCAAACATCACCACAGGAGAATTTATTTTATGCAAACATTGTCCTTGAAGATAGGGTGAGAAAGAACCATCCTTTGCGCCGGATAAACGAATTAATTGATTATGAGTTTATCTACAAAGAAGTCAATGACAAATACGGGAGCAAAGGGAATGTATCTGTTCCTCCGCCGGTGATACTAAAATTAATGCTTCTGCTTGTTTTCTACAATGTCCGTTCCGAACGCGAGCTTATGGAGACAGTTCCGGAGAGAATAGACTGGTTGTGGTTTCTCGGATATAACTTTGATTCCGAAATACCTGATCACAGTGTTTTGTCTAAAGCCAGAAAGAAATGGGGTCAAGAGACCTTCAAGTCTTTCTTTGAGCGAATAGTTTTTTAGTGTGTTAAAGCAGGCCTGGTTGATGGGAAGAAGATATTCATGGACTCCAGCCTGATTGATGCCGATGCATCCAACAACTCTGTTATCGATTCCGCATCGTTAAAAAGATACCTGCATAAAGGCTATCAGGAATTAGAAAAGCGGCTGGAAGAAAAAGAGAACATCGAGTTTAAGGATACCAACTATTTAGTCAACAGCCGTTATGTTTCAGTCACTGATCCTGACGCATCTATTGTGCGTAATGGTGGTAAAGCAAAACTCAGATATAAAACTCATCGGGCGGTTGATTCCTTGTGTGAGGTAATTACTGCTGTTGAAGTAACCGCCGGTGCGGTAGATGAAGGACATAAGATGCTGCCGCTTATTGAAATAAATGAAGCAAATACCGGCATCAAAGTTGATACAGTTGTTGCTGACAGCAAATATGGAACCAAAGAAAATTTTCTTATCTGCAATGATAAAGGCATTAATGGCCATATGTCTGTATTGAAAAACAGTAGTGCCAATACCGCTTCACGTAAAGGCATATTCCCGGAAGAGAAGTTCATTTACGATAAACAGACAGATACTTTCATCTGTCCCGCCGGTAAGATTTTAAAGAGGCGGACTCTTCATGAAAATAAGCAAAATATTGAATATGCTGCATCCAGAAAGGATTGTTCTTCCTGTCTTATCAAATCTCAGTGCACGAACTGCAAAACTGGAAGAAGTTTGCAGCGACATATACGCCATGATGATCTCAACGGCATGTTTGCAGCAGCACAAACTACACAGGCGAGAAGGGACATTAAAACACGTCAGCATCTTATGGAGCGTTCTTTTGCCCGAAGTGTACGTTTTAATTTTGACCGTTCTCGCTGGCGAGGGTTATGGAAAGTAAACATTCAGGAATATCTGGTATCAACTATCCAGAATATCCAGACGATGATCAGGAATATACCTGGCCCCAAAAAGAAGGCATTGGCGCTTCCTTGGGTTAATGTGGCAGATAAAAGATTTACTACCATGCTGCCCTCTGCATTGGCATTGCTAAACGTATTTTTTATTCAGGCTGAAAAAGACGCTTTTAGAAAAATATTCTCTTGTTTCCTTCACCATTTTTCTGCTGTCGAATATTCTGACGATTGCCATTATGGATTAAGATACGAATGTCTATTGTTACAGCTTTAAATTTAAACGATTAGGGCAACAGGCCGTTAATGGGTGACCCCAAGCTTTTTCTTTAATTGATGAAATTGCCAATTTATTACGAGCTTTTTTCTATTCAGGCAAAAGTATTAATGTGCCCTGTTCCCTTAGTCTGCGCCTGCTGTTTGATAGCGGGAGCTTCCTTCGGTTTTTCAGGTACTTGCTGCTGGTGCTGTTGTACTTTATGGTGTTGCTCGATTTTCGGTAATTGTGCATGTCCCTGTATAGCATTTACAGCCATATTAAACCTCCTTATGCTGACAATCGCGTCAGTTTTTGATATACTTATCTATATACTTTATCGGCAATAATTCTAATGGAAAGAACGACGCTTCGCCAAAGCTGTTTGTGCCGGGTTCGAATTCCGCCCGGCACTTTTCTTTCCCTATTACACGTCATTTAGGCTGTAAAATAGAAGGTTTATTGTTTCCTTGTAGTTCCGCTTTTTCAGCAGCGTGTTTCGCAAGCAGTCTCTGGGCCTGACGATCGCCATGGCTAGCTTCCTGTGCAGTTTGAGCGGCAGTTTCTGCAACTTCCTGCGCCACAGTACTTATCTTAACAGTGTCCGTTACTGCTGCTGCCGGCTGAATCTTTGCCGGAGCCGACTCTTTGGCTGCTGGTTGGGTTTGGTTTGCGTTTACTAAAGCTGCTTGAGAAGCAACTTTAGCTGCATCGGTTTGTGCTACTGGATTAATAGCCATTTTCATTTCTCCTTTTGTTTGTTTTGTATAGTATATCGGCAATAATATTAACCGGAAGATTACGGCAAGATTACCAAAAGGTAATCTTCAGACAAGTGTGATCACAAAATTTTAGCCAATGGAAGGAACACGGTAAATGTACTTCCTGCACCGGGCGCACTGCTAACCTTGATTTCTCCCCCGTGACTTCGGACAATGGCTTGGACCAGGCTGAGGCCAAGACCGGCTCCGGGTACCGATCGGCTTTTGTCAGCACGATAGAATCGTTCGAAAATGCGAGATGTCTCATCTGGGGATATCCCTATTCCAGTATCATGTACGGAGAGCATAACCGTTTTGTCAACTTTTTGGGATGAAACGATAATCTTACCTCCTGGCATAGTGTATTTAATGGCATTGTCCAGCAGATTTGCAAGTACGCGTTGAAGCTTACCTTTATCACCAGAGAGGTGGTATTGTGTAGAGATACTTGTTTTGATTTGGATGTCTCTTTCTTCTGCCAACGGCAGATAAAGATCACAAGCCTCTTCGATGAGATCAGATAAGCTCACTTCACTTAAACTTAAAGTCGATACCCCTGCTTCGGTTTCCGAGATCTCCAGCATCATGTTGATCATCCACAGGAGACGGTCACATTCTTCCACTGTGCTTTCAGCCATGGACTGATACTCTTCCATGTTTTTTTCCGAAAGAAGAGTTACTTCCGCAAGACCTCTGATCCGGGTGATCGGACTTCTAAGGTCATGAGCGATGTTGTCAGTGACCTCTTTCATTTCAACAATGAGGGACTGGATACGCTCCAGCATATTATTGAAAACCCCGGAGAGTCGATCAACTTCATCACCCCTTCCCGTTGTGGGAACCCGCTTCTCAATTGCCCCATCCGCTATGGCTATCGCTGTCTGAGTTATTTGCTCTACGCTTGCCAGGCTTCGCTTTGCCATAAACCATCCACCGAAGGATGCTAGGAAGAGAAATACGGGTATTAAAGTCCTGAACAGCACCCTTAAATCTTGAAATACATGTTCATCATCCACCAAAGAGTGACCAATCTGGAGCACTTTTCCGGAATCTACAACCCCATAGATCACCCTGACCTGATACTTCAATTTCGACAGCTTTATGGTCTCAAATTCGGGGCTACTCTTGGTTAATTTTTTAAGGACAGACCTATTGACACCCAACTCCTTCCATGAACCGGGGTCTGAGGATAAGATTTCCTCTCCACCCATTGTTAACAAACGAAAAAACCGGTCATCAATTCCGGAGGATTTAACTTCTTCCTCTATGTGGCCATTAAGAGCCTCCGTCCCCTTTGCTGCAAGGATTAAAGAGCATTCCTTCATCTCTACTTCCATCTCATTATCGGTCCTGGCATTAATCCTGGAGATCATCGCCTGGTAAAAAACATAGAAAGCCGCAAAGATTAAGATCGTGAAAATTCCCACATAGAGAATCGTCAGGCGAAATGCGAGAGAACGTCTGAACCTATTAATCTTCTCTAAGAACATATCCGACACCCTTTATCGTATGGACAAGTTTCTTGTCGAAACCTCCTTCGATCTTTTCCCGTAACTTGCATATTCGGGCCTCTACGACGTTCGTCTCCGGATCAAAATTATAGTCCCATACGTGTTCCATGATCATGGTTTTGGAAACGGGACGCCCCGCGCTACGCATCAGGTATTCAAGAAGAGCATATTCACGCGGTTGAAGATCAATCCTTTTTCCTTTTCGGCTGACATTCCTAGTCAGGAGATCCATTGTGAGGTCACCCATCTCTAACCGTGTTGGCTCGTCTGCTCCTGAGGTACGACGTACTAATGCATAGATGCGTGCCACCAACTCGGAAAAAGCAAAAGGCTTGGTGAGATAGTCATCGCCTCCACTTTGAAGTCCTTTGACTCGGTCATCCACAGTGCGTTTGGCGCTCAGAATGAGCACTGGCGTGCTGACTTTCTTCAGCCGCATCTTCTCAATCAATGTCAGGCCGTCTAATTTGGGCAGCATAATATCGACAATGGCTACGTCATATTGTTTATTAAGGCCTAAATGAAGTCCATCCTCACCGTCGGTCGCGAGTTCAACCACAAAACCTTCTTGTTTGAGGCCCTTAACAATAAAAGAAGCGATCTTTTTATCGTCTTCTACAAGCAATACTCGCAATGTTTAATTCCTTTCTGCGCTAACGCTACAAACAGTTTGAGTCGAGCTGGCTGGTTTCACCGCATATTTCAAGTCGAATTATGCTTCATCCATTGGGAAACTAATTTTCCAACGGTACCAAACTATTTTGTATCTTGTTTATAGCATATTTTCGAAGAAACAACATTAATGACTACGAATTGAAATTATGTATTTTAATTGATGTTGACACTTTACTGACTTCAGGAAGCAGTTTTTGTTTTTATGTTACTCATGTCTTGGTATAAATAATCGAACATTAAACGCCTTAAATTCCTTCCGATAAATTGATCCAAACTGCTTACCTGCCGGGACGATCACACCTGTTTGCCTTCGATGGGCCTTGCTTTTAAAGAATTGAGCAATGGCAATCAGGCCTGTTGCTAATAATTAATTAATATTTCTTGACAGATTTATAAATATTGCTATAGTCAAGCCAGTTAACGTTAAGTGGGTAAGTTAATTTGCTTGTCGCACATGCTCAACGATAAATTTAAAAAGCGCACCACAAAAGACGGCATCAATATAGATAAGTCGATAACATTAACATGTGTGACAATTAGTAAAGTTTCAGCGTATTGGGTATTTGAGATGAAAAAATAGGGTAGCAGATTCCGCAGGACTGGGTGGGAGAAGTTGTTCTGTCGTACAAGCGGGGTCATGCAGATCCCATTTAAATAAAATATGTTCAAATTAAAAATTATTGAGGAGGAAGTTAAAATGGCAGTTGATGTAGTGGCACATATGCCGGGGACAATTACGGAGATTCTGGTTAAAGTTGGCGATAAGGTTCAGGTTGATGATGAGTTGATGATTTTGGAGGCCATGAAAATGGAAAATCCAATTTGCGCTAAGAACGCTGGTGTTGTCAAAGAAATAAAAGTTAAGGAAAAAGACAAGGTCGCCACCAATCAGATACTTCTTATATTAGAGTAATATCAATTTGCTTTCAAAACCGCGCCTTGCGGGATAGTTCGCTCAACCAGTTTCAGATTATGAAACTGGGGTCTCGCTAATTTAAGTATGAATTTTTAAAAGCTTCTCACTTTTTGTTTATTTCCACACAAAACAATACCGGGGACAAAAGTCGTCAGTTCCCTTTACCAGGTCGGATTGCTCACTATTAAAAATAATTATTAAGGAGTATCTTTATGTCAGGTTTTGTCAATAAAACAATTGGTCAGGTGGTTCAGGATGCAGCGCTTAATTATCCGGAAAATCCAGCCCTGATTCAACCGGAATTTAAGCTGCGCCAAAATTATCGTGATTTTTATATCAGTTGCCGTGAAACGGCCAAAGGGCTTATGGCTATGGGCGTCCAAAGAGGCGATAAAATCTCCGTATGGACGACTAATATTCCACAGTGGGTCTATCTGCAATTTTCCTTGGGAATGATTGGTGGCATTCTGGTAACCGTCAACACAAGCTATCAATCTCATGAACTGGAATACATCATGAAACAGTCCGATTCAACGACCTTGTTTCTTATTGATTCATACCGAGACACCAGCTTTTACGATACTGTTCGTAATGTCATCCCGGAAGTGGATAGCTGCAAACCTGGAAATCTGGTTTGCTCAAAATTACCCCTGATGAAAAATGTTGTCTATATCGGGACAAAAGAGAATACGCCCGGAATGTTCAAATTTACAGATATGATCAACATGGGCAAAAGTATAACTGATCAGGAATTGGAATCACGGATGACTTCTTTAAGCGATCAGGATGTCATCAACATGCAGTACACATCCGGAACCACAGGCTTTCCCAAAGGTGTCATGCTGACTCATCACAATATCGTCAATAATGCCCGGATGGTCGGGGACGTAATGGGTATGACCGATAAGGATAGCCTTCTGATTCAGGTTCCCTTATTTCACTGTTTCGGTTGTGTTATGAGCACTCTTAACTGTGTTTATCACGCTTCGGCAATGGTTTTATTGGAATTTTTTGATCCGGCCAAGGCTCTCTCGACAATTGCCACCGAGCGTTGTACCGCTGTAAATGGTGTGCCAACAATGTTTGTGGCGATGTTGAACCATCCCGATTTTGATAAGTACGACATGAGTTCTCTGCGCACCGGCATTATGGCGGGAGCTCTTTGCCCGGAAGAGACAATGAATCAGGTGCGAACGAAAATGCACTGCGCCGAAGTCGTAATTGCCTTCGGTCAGACAGAATCTTCTCCGGTGATGACTATGACGCGCCGTGACGATCCGGTGAAGCTTCGCGTGGCAAGTGTCGGCAGACTGCTACCAGATATTGAAGGCAAGATCATTGATCCTGAAACGGGCAATGACTCGCCTGTAAACGTTCAGGGAGAGATAGTTACCAGAAGCGCTTGCGTGATGAGTGGATATTATAAAATGCCGGAAGCAACAAAAGAGACCATCGACAAAGAAGGTTGGCTACATACGGGAGATTTGGGAGAGATGGATGAAAACGGTTATTTCAAAGTTACCGGACGGATTAAAGACATGATTATCCGCGGCGGTGAAAATATTTACCCCCGTGAACTTGAGGAGTTTCTCTATAAACACCCAAAAGTAATGAATGTTCAGGTTGTCGGTATTCCCGATAAGAAATACGGGGAACAGGTTTTGGCAGCAATCCAGCTTAAGAACGGACAAAATGCTACACCGGAAGAATTCAGCGAATTCTGCAAGGGTAAAATTGCCCGGCATAAGATCCCCTTTTATTGGGAATTTGTTGAAAGCTATCCAATGACAGCCAGCGGAAAAATTCAGAAGTTCAAGATGAGAGAGATGTTTGAGAAAAAAATACATAGTTAATTTAACATAATTCCCCACTTTCACACAGCTTGGAGAATTAATAATATACAGAAACGAGAGGACAAGAGACATGAGCAACATCATTAACCGCGATACTATCGGCGATATGGCCAGAAGAGCGGCAACTAAGTACGGTGACAAAACAGCAATTATTTTCCGAGATCAGAAAATTTCTTTCTATGACCTAGAGCGGGAAGCCAGGCGATTTGCGAACCTCATGACAAGCTACGGGGTTAAAAAGGGCGACAGGGTGGCAGTATATGCATACAACTCCCCCTACTATCCCATCAGCATGATCGGCCTGGCCAAGATCGGCGCAATTCAGGTACCGATCAATTACATGCTCAACGCCGAAGAAATATGCTTTATCATCAATCATTCTGGTTCACGAATTTTCATTGTTGAGGATTCCCTATACCCGATAATCGCCAAGGATAAGGATAAATTTGCAACAGTCGAGAAATGGGGTTTCATTCCCTTGAGCGATTCCAAAGTTCCTGACGGCTTCTTTAATCTGATTTCGGAAATGGAAACCATGCCCTACGACGAGCCTCAGGTGGAGGTCAATGCGGAAGATATTGTGCAAATTCCCTACACCAGCGGCACAGAGTCTAAACCCAAAGGGGCCATGCTCTCGCATAGATCACTTATGTCGCAGTATCACAGCTGTATTTTCGACGGCCAGTACGATACCTTCGATGTTAGTCTCCACGCCCTGCCATTATTCCATTGCGCACAGCTCCATTGCTTCCTCATGCCCTATCTGTATGTCGGGGCTACCAATGTGATCATGCACAAGGCAGATCCTCTGGAAATGATCAAACTTATTGAAAAGCATCAGATCACGCATATGTTCGCCCCGCCCACTGTATGGATCGGGATTCTGAATCACCCGGAATTCAAAAATTACAACCACGGCAGCCTGAAAAAGGCTGCCTACGGTGCCAGTATTATGCCGGTGGAAATCATTAAGCAGCTATCCGTAACGTTCCGTGGACTGAAGCTTTGGAACTATTATGGGCAAACCGAGATGGGACCTGTGGCCACAATCTTGAAGCCGGATGATCAGCTTCTGAAGCCGGGGTCAGCAGGTCAACCGGTACTAAACGTAGAGACCAGGCTCATGGACGATGACGGGAAATTCGTCCCCAACGGAACTGTTGGAGAGATCGTACATCGGTCCGGCCATGTCATGAGCGGCTATCTCAACGATGACGCAAAAACCTCCGAGGCCTTTGCCTACGGCTGGTTCCACAGTGGTGACCTGGGCCGGTTTGACGATGATGGTTACCTCTATGTAGTTGACCGCAAGAAGGACATGATCAAGACCGGCGGTGAAAATGTGGCATCCCGTGAAGTTGAAGAAGTACTTTACCAGTATCCGGGTATCGAAGAAGTGGCGGTGATCGGTCTGTCCGATCCCAAGTGGATCGAAATCGTTGCAGCCGTAGTCGTGCCGAAGAAGGGCACGCAGCTTGTCGAGAAGGAAATAATCACCTACTGCAGGGAAAAACTGGCCGGATTTAAATGCCCCAAGAAGATTATCATCGCCGATAATCTGCCCAAAAATCCGTCAGGAAAAATTTTAAAAAGAGAACTCAAGGAAACATACAAAGTATGATTTCTTAAATATTCAGCAAAAGAAAGGTAGTACCAAGTTGCTTTCAAAACACCGTCGCAGATGCCATTCAGGGTGCTGTGCGGGATAGTTGGACCAGCCAATTCCGCTGCGTCGCAGATGACCTTTAGGTTACTTCGCTCTTGCAATTGGGGGCTCACTAAATAAACTATGAATTTTTGAAAGCTTACTTGGTATTATGCCCGGTAAATCAACTTTCTAATGTTTGATAGCAACATGGTATAAATATTATGAACGATAAAGTTATTTCTATCGGAACGCTGGCCAAAAAACTGGAAATGAGCCAGCGTACCATTCGCTATTACGAGGAGATTGGTCTGCTTAATTCTATCAAGCGCGTTGAAGGAGGACGCCGGGTATATAACGACGTGGATCTTCGCCGATTGAAGCTGATAAAGCGTTTGAAAATCATGGGCATGACGCTTTCAGACATGCAGGAACTCGAAGCGATGTGGACTATTGAAAAATCCAATGATAAAGTACTCAAGCGCCTTCTTGAGCTTTTGGGTAATCACTTGCAGCGACTGGATGATCGCATTGCCGATCTTGATATTTTAAGAAATGAGATCATGGAATATCAGAAACGTATCCGGTCGAAGATTGTAAAATAAAAGCGGGACTTTATTTTCTCGGTTTTATCTTTGTTCCATCCTTTACGGAATCATCAGGATGGGCAATAACTTTTTCCTTCTCCGCAATACCTGCCGTTATTTCCGCCGCTAAGCCGTTGCGCTGGCCCATTTTTACTAACCGCTGGCGCGCCTTTCCATTTTCTTCCACAAAGACCGTCCAATCTTCCTTACCAACGCGAAAAAGCGAACTGGTAGGAACCTGAAGGATATTTTCCCCCTCCCAAACAACAAAATGCGCTTCCAAACGGTAACCATCACCCAGAGAGCGCCACATTTCCGCAGGCGATGTAATATCGGCAATAATTAAAACTCTTTGTTCTTCCACACCAAGGCTGGATATTTTGGTAAATCCGGAAGGCTCCACTACCCGCACAACTCCTTCGAGTGTTGCCTCACCTCCCCAGCGTTTTAAAAACATTGCGGTCCCTTTCTTAATCTTCACCGCATCCGATGAAAGAACTTCCACTCGTATTTCCAGATTTTTAGAGTTTCCGATTTCCATCAGAGGCTCGCCAACATTAACCGCGCCCTCATTCTCTTTGTAAATTCGAAAAATATTACCGGTGATCGGAGTTGATACATAAACCTTATTATCGCCGATCGATTTATTGGTTGAAGCGTAGTTTGGCAATAAGGCTTTGGCGCGTTCCAGTTCGGAGCGCGAAACATCAACTGCCGCTATAGATGAGCGCTGAATCGCCCGCGCCTTTTTTGTCTCTGCTTCTATCTGGTCGAACTGATCTTTAGCGATAGAACCTTTGGCATACAGGTTTTTCAGCCTTTCTAGTCTTTTCTCCATGTAATCTGCGTCAGCTGCCGCAGCACTCTCTCTTTCAATAGCGGCATTAAGACCAGCCTGCGCCGCGTTAACAGCTGCGGTTGCTTCCGCCCGGCTGCGGGAATCGAGCACCGACGAGCGCAGCGGCTCCAAGACTATAACACTTTGTCCCTTTTTCACCGCATCGCCAACTTTGGCTTTAACGCGTACCAGATAGCCGGCTGTCGGAGCCGTAATCACAAAACGATCTTTTAAGCGAGTGCGTCCTTCTTCTTCAATCGTCACCTGAAGCGGGCCGCGCGTGACCGAAGCCAGATCGACATCAACCGCTTTAGGCAGGAAACCATAGACTGTCGCCAGAAACACAACTGCAATACTTATGCTGATAAACAACTTCCGTCGCAATGCTACATTCATATATCCACCTTCTGATTTTTTTTCACGGGTATGAACCTCTAAGCAAGCCTTGGTACTTAATTATTAGGTTCGATCCGGTGTATCATACCCATGCTATGCAGGATAATTCGACTAGCAAACTTCAATCCGCTTTGCGGGATAGTTCAACTTGCCCATTCCGATAAGCTATGCTTTCGGAATGGGAGTTTCACTAAAGATCATTATTCTCTTGTTTTCAATACTTCCACCAGATCAAGATGATCAAGTTTGTGGCGCACAATGAGCCCCGATATCGAGGCCGAAATCATCACAACAACGGCGGCAAGCGCAAATGTCTTCATCTCTATAATCAGCGGCACCCGAAAAAGATCGGATTGCAGTGCCGCTGCTATATAACCGCAAAGCGCGTATCCGATAATAAATCCCAGCGGAATAGCGGCAATCGCGATTACCACCAACTCTCCCAGGAGTATGTAGGAAATTTCACCACGTGTATATCCCAGCACCCGAAGGCTGGAGAGCTCGCGACTGCGCTCGGAAAGCGCTATTCTGGCATTATTATAGACTACCCCGATGGAAATTGAACCGGCCATCAATGTAGCAATAAAAGTAAAAAAGAGCATGCCTTTGGCCTGCACATCGTAAAAATTGCGAATTTCGTTTTTTCTCACGATAGTTCCGGAAACGCGTGGCATGCTTACAAAACTCCGGTATAGTTTTTCCTGATATTGATTATCTGCAGTCAGATACACTCCCGATACAGCCTCGCCCTCTCTCATTAGACGGTTGAGCGCTTTTACGTCCATATACCCCATAACGCCCAGATACAACTTGACCAGCGAAACCACCTGCACCTGACGGATCGCCTTTGATCCTTCCAGAATCTCGACTGTCAGCATATCACCGGCTTTCACGCCCAAAATCTTGCCTAAATAGTCGTTCAATATAATACCCTCTTGCGGTAAAGTCACTGGTTTTAAATTAGAATCCAGCAAAGGATGCAGGCGGCTATCAGGCTCTATTCCGTTGATTACGGTTTTATAACTACTGCGACCGAATCTAAACTTTACCGGCACAGTACGAAAGGTTTCAGCATAATGAACGCCTTCCATTTCCTTGATTTCATACAGCGCCCTGTATGATGTCGGTTCAACAAAACCCACAGCCATATCTTCCTTCTGGGAAAGCACAAACTGAACGTTAACCATATAATCAACGGAATCCTTAAAAAATCCGCTGGAGATCATCGTGGCACAGGCCACGGCAATTCCCAGAATCGAAAGCATAGTTCTAACGGGCTTGCGTTCAATATTGCGGGCGATAATTCTTGTTGGCTGTGAAAACTTGCGGCCAACGCCCATCTTTTCCAGCAGCGTTATCTTATACTTCGCCGGAGGTTCTGCCCGCATGGCCTCTGCCGGCGGTTGCTGAGCCGCCCGCCAAAGAGAGTGCACCGTGCCAACCAGGGCAGAAGCAATACTGATAAAAATGGCTGAAATTATAACCCACGGTTTCAATACAAAGACAAGAGCTGGAAAGCGATAGACTTCCATGTAAATGCCACCTAATATTCCCCCCAGCCAGATACCGGCAACGATACCTAAAACAAGACCTGCCAATACAATCAGAACAACCAGCTGCGCATAATGAATGCCGATGGCAACATTATTATACCCGAATGCCTTCAGGGCGGCAACTTGCTCGCGCTGAGTATTGATCGTCCTGCTCATAACAACATTTAACAAGAACGCGGCAACACAGATAAATATTGTGGGAAATATCTTAGACATATTCCGGAGCATATTGAATTCTTCATTGAGCAGCCGGTGTGATATCTGATCTTTGCGGTCATAGGCTCCATAGCCGCCATAGCGCTCCACAATATTATCCAGTTCCCGCAGGACATCGCTTACTTTAGCACCAGGATACAGAGTCAGGGCTATATTATTAAACGCGCCCTCCATATTATAAGCACGGCTTATTGCCTTGCGGCTCATCCACAAAATTCCGTAGCGTTTAAAATCCGGGCTCATGGAATAGGGACGCATAACTAAAACGAATTCCGGTGAAAGGGCAATGCCGGTGATTGTCAGCTTCTTCCATTTTCCATTGATGACAGCGGCAAATTTATCACCAAGATTGAAACCATGAGCATGGGCGAAGGTTTCATTGATAACCACTTCGTTGTCCTTGGTTGAATCAGCCAGCCGGCCTTTGCGGATGTGAAGACGATTCAGCATAGGCTGGCCATCATCGGGAACAGACACTATCTGGCCGGTAACCGGTTCGGAAAAACCGTTGATATCCAGCTTAACATGCGCGGAAACGCGCGTTTCCACCCGATTTACACCCGGCACCTCTTTTATTTTTTCTTTCAGGCTTTCCGGCGCCCGCTTTAAATTAACAAAGACATCGGCAAAATTGTAATCATTGTAGAATGAATTTCGAGTGCGATCAAGAGAATGCATGGTAGTGATGAACATGACAAAAGTCGACACACCGCTCAAAACTACCAGCGTTATCGCAAATACTTGGCCTTTCATGCGCCACAGGTCCCGCAAGACTTTCCTGTTTAGTGCCCTCATCAGCTCACCATTGTATATCGTGCGGTGATTTTCTAACTTTGTTTGCTGTCACTTCGGAGATTCTTCCGTTACTCAGATGAATGACACGATCGGCCATAGCGGCAATATCCACATTATGAGTAATAATTGCCGTAGCCGTGCCCAGTTCACGATTGACCCTCTCCAGCGCTTCGAGCACTACAACTCCCGTCTGAGAATCGAGCGCACCCGTGGGCTCATCGCAGAGCATAACCTGAGGGTTTTTAGAAATTGCACGTGCAATGGCCACGCGTTGCTGCTCGCCGCCGGATAACTGCGCTGGAAAGTGATCCAGCCGTTCTGTCAACCCAACCAACGCCAGAGCATCTTCCGGCTTCATGGGATTTTTGGCAATTTCCGTTACCACCGCCACATTCTCCAAAGCCGTAAGGCTGGGGATCAGATTGTAAAATTGGAATACAAATCCTACATGGAAACGGCGATATTCGGTCAGTTCCTGTTCGCTTGCTTTAGTCAGATCATTGCCTCTGTAGGAAACAAAACCGCTGGTGGCCTTATCCAGTCCACCGAGGATATTGAGCAAAGTTGATTTGCCGCTGCCGGAAGGCCCCAAAAGGACAACAAGCTCACCTGCGTATAATTCCATGTTAGCACCGCGCAGAGCGTGCACTTCAACTTCTCCCATTTTGTATGTCTTTGCCAGATCCTTTACCTGAAAAACAATTTCTTTTGTTTTATCGGCAGCGTCTATTTTTCTGCTCATTTTTTGGGTGCCCCCTGACTAAGAAGAAAACGGATGAATTCTTTGGTGACACGCTTCATATCAAAACTCTCTTTATCCATCATGTAATGGGCGACGACACCGTCAAATGAAGAAACAAAAATAGCATGCCGAAGCATCCGAATTTGAAATAATCAGCCCAAAACGAAAGCCTACTGCGGCTTGATGATTTCCTTGCAAAGATTCAGATAATCTTCCGCGCCATGGCTCTTGGGAGCATATTCGAAAATTGATTGGGCAAAACTCGGGGCTTCCGCGACAGCTATATTTTCGCGAACAATAGTATTAAAAACCTGACGGCCAAAACGTTCAAGAACTTTTTCCATAATCGCGTTGTTTAGCTTTTTACGGGAATCAAACCGGTTGGCGATAATCCTGGGCACGAGCAATTCCTTATTGAGACTTTTCTTCACCTCACCAATCAAGCTCAAAAGCCGGCTCATTCCTTTGAGTGCCAAAAATTCCATCTGCAGAGGGATATAGATTTCGTGGCAGCAGGTAAGCGCGTTGATTGTGAGAAATCCGGAAGCGGGAGGACAATCAATGATAACATATTGAACATCTGCGATATTAGTAAGAATGTTTTTCAAAATATATTCACGCTTCGGAGCCGTGGCAAACTCCGTTTCGACTAAAGTCAGATCAAGATTAGCGGGCAGCAGCTTAAGACCGTTATGTTCAATCAGCGTCTCTTGAAGGCTGGCCTCACCCTTTATTACCGAGTAGATGGTTTTTTTAAGATCGTGCGCGCCGATATTGAAAGAATAAGTAAGGTGCGCCTGCGGATCAAAATCAACAACCAGAACTTTCTTGCCTAGAATTGTAAGGCCTGCGGCGATATTTAAAGCACAGGTGGTTTTACCCACACCACCCTTTTGGTTGCAGATGGCGATGATTTGAGGCTTTTGCATTATTGCCTTCTAAAATTTTTAGGTTAGTTCTGCAATATAGTCCTTTATAATCTGGACAACTTCACGCGGTTTCTGCATCGGGATAAGATGGCCGGCTTCTGCTACTGATTTATATTGTCCCTGCGGAAAAGTGGATACCGCTTTTTGAACATCGACAAGCCCTTTATTTTCGGTATTTTCTCCTTCCACAACCAGAACCGGACATGTCACTTTATCCAGAAGCGGCCAGGGGTTTATATCCCAGCCTCCCATGAACATTGCCGCCTCATTTTGCGGTGAACAGGTCAGCTTTAAATTTCCTTCTTCCTGTTTTTGCATACCGTACTTAAGATACAACTCCAGAACCTGCTCATCCCAGCTGGAAAAAAGCGTTTTTGATTTCAGATAAGACCAGGCCTCGTTTTCGTCATTCCAATGGTTTGTTCTTTTAATTGATTTAGAGGCTAACGGATGTTGTTTTATATCTATATCCATTGAGTAGAATTCTTCCGGCAAAAAGATCGGTTCAATAAGTATCATGCCGCGCGCTTTTATGCCGTAATTGGCAACCGCAATCGTCGATACTGTGGCACCCATGGAATGTCCGACAATCAATGGATTTTCAATTTTAAGTGAACTGCAGAAGACAGATAGATCACGGGAGATTGTCTCCCAACTCAAACCGCCTGCCTGAGGATTACAATCACCGCGATAATCGCAGATGAATGGCGCCCAGGCGCTGTTTTGCGGTACAAATTCGTTGATTACCGGATGCCAAAGCCAGGGCATGAAGCCTGTCGCGTGAACAAAAATGATTTGCGAAGGTCCCCCGCCATAGTGCAAATAAGGTAACCTTGCACCTCCGACATCTTGCATCTTTATATCAGGTATTTCCATCGTGAAACTCCAATTCCGATAGCGAAACGCAGCGGAATTGGTAAGTTGAACAATCCCGCAAAGCGGAGGGTAATGAGACTCAAACTTCAAAAGCGGAGTAACCTAAATAACCTGAAGGTCCCCGTGGGGTCATCTGCGACGCGTTGAAGTTTGCTAGTCGAATTATCCTGCATAGCATGGGTATAATACTCCGCAGCTTGCTGAGGAAATTGTTTTCAAAGCTTGCTTTGGGGTTTATACCCGTGATCCCCATTGATGATTAATGCATCCCTTCTGCCGTAGAGCTATGCCCTGCGGCAAAAAATTTCTTACTCAACGCCGCCTATGCTGTCGGCAGCTTTGATTTCTTCACTCGACAATATTTTGTCAATATCAAGCAGTATTTTAATTGCGCCCGCGGCCTTAGCCATTCCCAGAATGTATTCGGTGTTGAGACTTGCTCCAAACAAAGGTGTTTCTTCGATATCTGCCGCTTTAATATTAAGTACTTCTGAAACCGAATCGACCAGTATTCCCATTAATATCATTCGTCCCGCTGCCGCTACTTCGACAACTATAATACATGTTCTTTCGGTATATTCGGCTGCCACAATAGAAAATTTTAAGCGCAAATCGATAATGGGGATGACCTTACCCCTCAGATTGACAACTCCCTTGATGTATGGAGGGGTTTGGGGAATAACTGTAATGGGCATAAGGCCGATTATTTCTTTGACTTTCAGAATGCTCAGGCCATATTCTTGTTCGGCAAGGTTAAAAGTTAAATATTTACCTTCCTTATTATTGATGACCTTTACTGTCTGATCTATTATGATTTGTTCTGTCATGATGTGCCTCCTTTTTTTTAAAAAACAAACACAGCCACGGCGATTACTGTTGTAAAATTATTATCTTTACAGATTTTTGATTGGGTTACATTAAGCGTGCGAACAATCTTGCCGCTGATTTTAAAAATTTCCTTTTTTTCATCCCAGCTTTCATCGACATCGAAATCAATTCCTAAAGTGGATGCAAGCATTGCGGCGGCCAGATCTTCGGCATAATCGCCTGCCTGTTTTTCAGTTTGGCCATAGGCGTGATGCTCACTTATATAACCATAAGAAGATTTCTCGGCGGGGATCGCGCAACCAACAGAAGCTGCCAATAGTCTTTTGGGCTCATTGCTGCAACAACGGCTGAGAACACAATAAGTAATCGCGCCGGGTGTCAGTTCTTTAAGCCCCTGCGCCTTAGATATCATTTTGCAGCGCGGCGGGAATATGCTGGAAACCTGAACCAGATTGCATTTTTCAATACCGGCATTACGTAAAGCACGTTCAAAGGAATGCAATTCATCCTTGTGTGTGCCCACACCTTTTGTAAAAAATATTTTTTTGGGGACAAAATCGTGCACTTTATTTACTCCTTCTTGCCGGACTCGGCTATAAAATTTATTGGTTAATATTCAGTTTTAACCAGGGGAAAAATTCTGGCTGCATCTTCTTTATTATAAACATTTTCTTCTAACTGATATGCTAATGTTCCTTATACCAGTCTTCTTTTTCATATGCCACAAAATAATTAAGTCATTGTCACAAAACAACCATGTCCGCTAGATGACGGCAATGACATTATGCCGTTTAATCTTGCTTACAACTAAAAAAAAGTCTATAAGTAAAAACCATTTAGTTAAAGGATTTTTGCATGAAAACATGGTTATTATTATTTATTGGTTTGCTTTTGTCTCTATACGGCTGCATGACAGCGCCGGAAACAATAAAAGACGTGGTTGATCTCCGCCAGGATCACACTGCGTATTTAAGCGATGCAATCAAGGATAGGGAAATTATCGCGGCGAAAGCTCAAACCCAATTCGATGAAGATTATAACATCATCTACTTTTCGGTTTGGCATCAGCGCGAGCCTTTTTATGCCCTGCCTGAACGAGTGCATATGGATTTCATCAAGTTTGGTGGAAATCTTGGGTTTGGTGAAAACAAACTAAAACATTCTAAAGACTGGCTAAAAAAGCTCAAGCAGAATGCCACACTCGGCAGCTATCCCAATGCGGGGTACGCTGCTATAACAACAAGAAACACCAGCCTGCGATCGCTTCCCACGCAAAGACCGCATTTCAATAGTGCCAACGGAGATAGCGCCAGCTGGCCTTTTGACAATTTGCAACGATCGTCAGTGCCGGCAAACACACCTGTTTTTATCTGTCACGTCAGCGCCGATAAATCGTGGGCATTGGTGGAAACATCCTTTACCTTTGGCTGGATACCTGCCGAAGATTATGCCAAAGTGGATGCTGATTTTATCAAAACATGGGAGGCGGGAAGGTATGCCGTCATTACCAAAGATCAGACTTCGATCCTGGATGATGGCGGCAATTTCATTCTTAAAGCTTCTCTGGGTCATATCTTTCCTTTAATAAATGAATCAGCCGGAAAGCTGGAAGTGTTAACTGCCTTTGCCGACAAAAACAACCATGCCGGAATCAAGCATGGTTTTGTTTCGCTTGATGCATCCGCCGTCAAGCCGATTAGATTAACATCCAGTGCTGCTGTCAAAATTGCCAATGAATTGATCGGTGAACCATACGGCTGGGGCGGACTTTATGGTAACCGGGATTGCTCCTCGATGACACGCGATTTTTTTGCGCCTTTCGGCATCTGGCTGCCACGGCATTCGGAAGATCAGGTTAAAGAAGTGGGAAATTTCGTAAACTTGCAGGGGCTTGATCCCGAACAAAAAGAAAAAACCATACTGGAAAAAGGAGTTCCTTACTTAAGCCTCCTTTGGCGCAAAGGCCATGTGATGCTTTATATCGGCGAAAACAATGGAAGAGCGCTGATATTTCATAACATCTGGGGCATCAGGACAAAAGACCTCCGGGGCAAAGAGGGAAGAAAAATAATCGGACAGGCGGTAATTACGACACTGCGTCCGGGCGCGGAGTTATCATTTATTGACCCGGAAGGTGGATCTCTGCTTAAAGCGATTACGGCAATGAATATCCTGCTGCCGGAAAAATTAGAATCGGAACAGAAACGGTAATCCCGCGACTTGCAATCACCCGAGGGCAAGAAATAGTTGGTACCCGCCGGATGTCGATTTTTGCTATGCTTTATGGAGGTGGCCCCACTGTTTAAATATAAAATTGTCCTGGAATACGACGGCACTAATTATAGCGGATGGCAAACCCAGAAAAACGCTAAAAGTATTCAAGGCACTTTGATTGCCGCCGCGCATAATTTTTTAGGCGCTCCAATAGAGCTTCAGGGCGCCGGGCGGACTGATGCCGGAGTTCACGCCCTGGGGCAAGTCGCCCATCTGGAGAGTGCAAAAAAACTCAACCTCGAAACATTGCGCATTGGACTTAATGATAATCTCCCCGCCAGCATCAATGTGCTGAAGGTGGAAAACGCGCAACCGCGTTTCCACGCCCGTCACAGTGCCGTAAGCCGCAGCTATCTTTATCTTATTGCCCAAAGACGCACTGCCTTTGGCAAGCGTTATGTCTGGTGGATTAAGGACAATCTCAATATCAGCAAAATGCAGCAGACACTGAATTTATTTGCGGGCTTTCACGATTTTGCCTCTTTTGCCGATAAAAGGATGGAAAAAGATGCCTCTACTCAGGTTGATATTGAAAAAGTAGAGTTAAAGGAATTTGACGATCTGATCACCTTGCGGGTTGTCGGCTCTCATTTTCTCTGGAAGATGGTGCGCCGCATTGTGGGAGTTACGGTTGAGGCAGGCCGCGGTAATTTCAGTTCAGGTGATATCGAAAAGATGCTTCGCTCTTATTCTGATGCTCCCGCAAGGTTCACCGCCCCGCCATCCGGGCTTTATCTGGAAAAGGTTTTATATGAAGGCGATAAACTGCCGGAAATTAAACCTCCGATCTCCTTATTTTAAATCAATCCCGTTACCTTCTAAAAGCACTTATTTGTCATTGCGGAAAGTCAAAGCCCCAAGCGAAGCGCGGGGGTAACGTCGCCTGCAACCGAAATTTGATGACAGAACAATATAGCAACAAGTGGAAACCCAGTAATGACGGGGCATAGCTAAGAATGGCAGGTGTTCGGTGGAGTTTTTTCGACTCCGCCGAAATAAATGGGGATCTATTGGTCGAGTCAAAAAGATTCGACCCAACAGAGTACTAAGTTTATAAAAGGTGTCATTAATCCCGATATGCCTATAGTGCCCCCATGGTGCCCTTTAGGGTGTTTAGGGTATGCGCTATCGGGATAGTTCGACTTGCAAATATTACTGCACTACGTTTGTAATATTTGAGTCTCATTATTTTTTTGCCGGTTTCTTTTTCTTGGCTACCGGTTTTTTAGTAATGGCTTTTTTGACTGCTTTCTTCTTTGTTGACGGCTGAGCTTTTTTTACCGCAACTTTTTTCTTTGGTTTTTCCGGCACGGCTGCTTTTTTCTTTTTTGACGGGCCTTTGTTCATCATTGTTTCTTCACAACAAATAATTTCCGCCACCGTGCATCCGCACTCATCATCCACGATTACTCCAAGCCCGCAGACTTCACAACTCAAGACATCACCAGCTTTTACTCTCTGCATTTTTCCTTCCTCCTGGTTATTCAAAGGGTATATTTACCTCTCGATATTAGTTGCTTTGGATTTATTCTAATTTAAAAAAATATTTCTTTCAAGTATATATTGATAGCATAGATCGATAAAAAGTACAGACATCTTGACTTTAGTAAGTGGTCTGATATGATTCTTCAGACTTTATCCTTATTTTATACAAACGAAGGTCTGGCCATGAAGCAAAAAATTCTGAATGTTTTACGGATATCCCCTTTCAAAATAACTCTTTTTGTAATTGTTTTGTCGCTGCTACTTTTCTTTCTTGATTTTCGCTTCCTGCGTTTTATTGAGCTCAAAACACTGGATTTACGCATTGTATCCCGGGGAGCAGAGGCAACGGGTGGGGAAACAGTCATTGCCGTCGTTGATGATGAAAGCATCCGCGAAATTGGGCGCTGGCCCTGGCCGCGAACAACTATCGCTAAATTGGTGGAATGCCTCAAGGCCGCCGGAGTCAAGACTGTTGGTTTTGATATAGTATTTTCCGAACCTGATCATAATTCCAGCCTTAAAACAATTGATGAGTTATCTTCCGCAATGAAAATACAAGGCATAAATGGTTCCGCAATTGCGATGCTTGCAAAAAAACGGGAAATTGCCGACACTGATACGTTGCTTGCCAAATCTATCAGCCGAGCTCAAAATGTAACTCTTGGATATTATTTTTATATTGGCGGCAAGGACAAACTTGATCTGTCCAAAAAAGACATTGCCCAAAGAGCCGATCGCATCAGTAATTCCCGTTATTCGATAATTACTTCCTCAGATCGCAATCCCGATGACTCAGGAATCAGAACTGCATATGCCCCTGAAGTCAATATTAAAATTATTTCGGATGCGGCGCAAAACAGCGGCTATTTTAACAGCATGCCGGATGCTGACGGCACCATGCGCTGGTCACCCTTGGTTATTAAATTCCAGGATAATTATTACCCTTCACTGGCTATTTCCCTACTTACTCAATATCTGGATTGGCCGATGCTGGCATTAAATATGGAAAAATACGGCGTGGAAAGTGTAAAATTAGGCAAGATCACAATTCCAACCGATGATCGCGGCAGATTACTAATCAACTATCTGGGACCGGCTAAAACTTTCCCGCACTACTCAATCCATGATATTCTTCAGGGCAAAATCCCGGCGGATCAACTGCGTAATAAAATTGTTTTAGTTGGTGTCACGGCAACAGCTGTATATGATCTTAGAGTTACACCGTTTAGCCCTGTATACCCGGGAGTGGAAATTCATGCCAATATCATCGATAATATTCTCCATCAGAATTTTTTAATATGTTCATCACTGATCAGATTTGTGGATATATTCGCCATTATTTTCTTCGGTCTGGTGATGGGATTGATTATTACACGCCTGCGGGCTGTCGGTGCTGCTTTTGTTGCCTTAATCATTATCAGTGTTTTTATTGCCCTCAACCTCTTGGCTTTTTATGCTTTCAATATATGGTTGAATCTTGTCTATCCGGTCTTGACGATGATGGCCATTTATCTGGGAATTACTCTTTACCACTACATCAAGGTAGAGAGGGAAAAGAAGAAAATAAGGGGGGCTTTTCAGTACTACCTTACGGCCTCGGTGATCAATGAAATGCTCAAAGATCCCACAAAACTTAAGCTGGGCGGCGATAAGAAGGATCTGTCGGTATTGTTTTCCGACATTCGCGGGTTTACGACAATTTCCGAAAAACTGACTCCCGAAGAGCTGGTTCGCCTTCTCAATGAATACCTCACCGCCATGACTAACATTGTTTTTAAATATGAAGGCCTGCTCGATAAGTACATGGGTGATGCCATTATGGCGGTTTTTGGCGCGCCTCTTGATCAGCCCGATCACGCCCGCAGGGCTTGTCTTACTGCCCTCGAGATGATGGACGAACTCCAAAAGCTTCAAAAAAAATGGGAGGCGGAAGGCCGTCCGATTCTCAATATCGGCATCGGCATCAACACCGGAGATATGGTTGTCGGAAATATGGGTTCGGAAATGCGCTTCGATTATACGGTCATGGGAGACATGGTTAATCTTGGCTCCCGCCTGGAGGGCATCAACAAGGAATACGGCACCAATATTATTATCAGCGAGTTTACCTATAATATAGTAAAGGAGGGCGTGTCCTGCCGCGAGCTGGACTTAGTGCGCGTCAAAGGCAAAAACAAGCCGGTGAAAATTATGGAACTGATGGGCGAAAAGAAAGATGAGGGTAACTGGAAAGATTTGATCGTAAGCTTTGAAAAAGGACTTTCGCTTTACCGGGAAGCAAAGTGGGATGAGGCGATCACGTCATTTAAGCAGGTACTGGCAATACGCGCCGACGATTTTGCTTCTAAAATGTATATTGAGAGATGCAATAACCTGAAAGAGCAGCCGCCACCTCAGCCCTGGGACGGTGTTTTTACGATGACTAAAAAATGATGACCTTAAAGAGTGAACAAAAATATCGCAGTTGGGTTGAGGTTGATCTGGATAACTTCATCAGCAACCTGCGCGAAATAAAAAGGCTGATCGGTCCGCAAGTGGATTTTATGCAGACCGTTAAGGCCGATGCCTATGGGCACGGCGCTATTGAAATATCCAACGCCGCGCTGAAAAGCGGAGCGCGGATGCTGGGAGTGGCCAATGCCGATGAAGGCGTACAGTTAAGAATCAGTGGGATCGAATCGCCCATAGTTATCCTGGGGCCTTCCACAGCAGGAGAAATCGACGAAATTCTCAAATACAATCTTACGCCATCTGTCTCCGATATATTTTTTGCCAGGCAGTTACAAAAAGCTCTGGCAAAGGCAGGACGCAAGCTGCCGGTTCATATCGAAATTGATACCGGCATGGGACGTGGCGGAACGATGCACAATGAAGCGCTAAATCTTATCCATGAAGTCACCGGGCTTGCGAATATTACGCTTGAGGGAATTTTCTCACACCTGGCTACCAGTGAGAGCATTATTCCCTGCAACGACCGTCAATGGCAGTTGTTCTCTGCCTTACTTCAAGATCTTCAAAAGTTGAACATCAATATACCCATCAGGCATATCGGCAACAGTGGGGCCATCTTAAATTATCCGGAATTTAAAACGGATATGGTGCGCCCTGGAATCATGACTTACGGCATTTATCCATCGCCGGAAAGTGAAGTAAAAGCTGCTCTTGCGCCGGTGATGTCTTTTAAAACAAGCATTGTCTTGCTCAAGGATTTTCCCAAAGGCTATGGCATCGGCTATGGCAGCACTTACATCACCGGCAAAGAAACCCGGATAGCCACGATTCCTGTAGGCTATGGAGATGGCTACCCGTATATTCTGGGAAATACCGGTGAAGCTTTAATTCGCGGCACGCGCGTGCCGCTGGTCGGCCGGGTTTCGATGGATATGTGCACAGTTGATGTAACCAACATTCCGGGCTGCGTGGTGGGTGATGAAGTAGTTCTTCTGGGCAAGCAGGGGCAGGAATATATCAGCGCCAACGAAATTGCCGCGAAAGCAAAAACAATCAGCTATGAAATCCTCTGTGCTTTGGGAAAAAGAGCGCCGCGAGTGTTTTTACAGAAAGGTGAAACCGGCGCTGTCGAGCCTAGACTGCGACGAATATTCGTTCCAGATGAAGAAAAATCAATATCGCGTATCGATAATATTATTCGTCACTGCTTCCAGGCCCGCACTCACAATGAGGAACTGGGAGATGCAATATATTATGAAATGTTCGAAACACTATTCGGCAAGGAAGATCGTCAACTGGAACTACGCTGCGGCTTTCGCTATGACATCAAAATCGCGCAGTTGACCGAAACGAGCAAGAGCACACTCCTGGCCGATACTTATTTTCAGTTAAGCACTCATGTCGAATACAAAAAAACGATTCGCAGCAATATTTTTATGATTGGTTGCGCCTCGAATAACGCGCAGCTGGCGGCGCTGATTGAAGATCCGCATTGTGAATACCGTTGGATTCTCGGCCAGGACGATGATCTGGTGGTTGAGCGTGATTTTAAAGTCGAGCGAATGCGCATTGACGGGGAGGATATCCCCGTTACTGAAACGAAAAAGACCGGCAGGGGTTATGAAGTCTGGTGCGGGAGTGAGGCGCTCAAAGACAAGATCAATTGCGAAGTAAAAATTGAAATAGACATCGTCACCAAGAAAGCAAAAGGCAACAAGACTTTTCCCGTATATCTGCTTTATCCAACAAGAGGTCTGGCGATTAACTTTAATTATGAAAATGCGGATTTGAAAAACGTGCGCGCAGAAAGCTTCTTTGCCGGAAAGCATCCCCTGCCCGCAATATCGGCCGTCAAGGGGGAATTTATTGATATTAAAATATCGGATTCGGAATGGATATTCCCCACAAGCGGTGTGATATTTATCTGGGATATTTAAATTTAATTTAGAATTGTTATAAAAAACTACGCTGCCCCGGCCTCTTTGCGCAATAATTCAATCTGCAAATCTTTTTCCTGCCATAGATGTTGAACCCATTGCTGAAAATCAGCCCGGAATTTCTCATCTCCTTCGTAATCACCGTGCAGAATATGCGGCGGTATTTCTACATGCGAAACGCGCACGGTCACACGTTTGAGCTTGCCGCAGAGAAAATCCCAGAAGGTGGGGGTGAAGTCGGGATAGACTATGGTAATGTTGAGTAAAGAATTAAATTTGTCACCCAGCACGCTTAAAGCCAGCGCAATGCCGCCGGCTTTCGGCCGCAGTAAGTATTGATAAGGTGAATCCTGCCTGTCGTGTTTGGACTTGGTGAATCGGGTACCTTCCAGAAAATTCATAACGCTTGTGGGCATAGTTGCATATTTCTCGCAGGCCAATTTGGTTGTTTCAAAATCTTTTCTCTTCTGCTCGGGATGCTTTTTGAGGTATTCAGCATTATGGCGCCGCAGAAAAGGGAAATCCAGCGCCCACCAGGCAGGACCCATTACCGGCACCCAGATTAGTTCATGTTTTAGAAAAAATTTCATCAAAGGAATACGGCGATTAAGCAGATGCTGCAACACAAAAATATCCACCCAGGACTGATGATTACTGACAACCAGGTACCAGCCTTTATAATTCAAATTCTCCAATCCCTGCACATCCCATTTGGTTTTTTGAATCAGGCTCATCCAGCCGCTGTTGCAGGAGATCCAGTTTTCGGAAATCCACTGAAGCATACGGTCAATAATACGACGCATAGGCTTAAAAGGTAAAAGAAATTTCGGAATGGAAAGCACAAAGACAAGAGAAGGCCAAAACAAAACATTCAGGGTCAAAAGCAGGGTGGCAATTATTCCCCGCGCCAAAGGAGGCAAAAAATTAAGCATATCTTAAAATCTCCCAAGGTTTTTGTATTTCCTATTTACTAGCATTAGTTTATACTTCGGTCAAAGAATTATTGTTAGGATGATGAATAGCAAAATAAGATTAAATATAGAAGTTGATTATGAAGACTAAAGAGGCGCAGATAAATAAGGTATGGGTAGTTTACATTTTGCTGTGCAGGGATAATACCCTTTATACCGGAATGACCAATAATATCGAAAAACGGATCATTGCGCACAATCGGGGAACAGGGGCAAAATATACATGCTCAAGACGGCCGGTAGTGTTATCCGTCATGAGCAATCCCATGAATAGGACAGATGCCATGCGTCTGGAATTGAAAATTAAGAAACTGGCGAAAGGAAAAAAGATCGCCGCGCTGAAGGAACTACGTAAGGGAAAAAAGGCTTCCAGAATAACATGATGAAGAAATGCTCAGCAATTAATCGTCTTCTTCTTTGCACTTATTAACTGTTTTTTACAGCATCTTCGTAGGCCTGCCTGCTTACCTCTGCGGCGGCTTCTCCTGTGGGTGGGGCTTTTAGTGTACCCAGCAAGCCGGTATTGGTGCTCATCGGAGCGCTCACCATACTAATCCCTACGCCATAAAACCGGTGATCTGATGCAAGCATAGTGCGCAGTTCATCCATAAGTTTGGCGGCGCTTGCCACTTTTTTTTCTGTTTCGATAAAGTAAGCGAAGACAATGTCCGGCTCCAGATAGTGCAAATAATCCGGTTGTGCCGATTGAACAAACATGCGGACTATGTCAAAGTCTTCGTCTGTAAAAACCATGGTGTGTCGGATACAAACTATCGTGAATTGTTTCTGCTTATTTGCCACTGCGTTTCCTCTTTTCCAGAAAATTGCTGTAATTATAACACATAAAGGCATTTAAATACCAACAATGAGTTTGAAATATTTTCTTGACAATAGAACGTTCGTTCTATATAAAGGAGCCATGAAGAAAACTCGAGATATAAATTCCATTGCACATAACATCATTTCTTTCTATCGTGAACAAAGAAGAATGCCCACATACGCGGAGATGCTTGATCTTTTCGGCGTTCGCTCCAAAAGTGTGGTCCACTATTGGATAGAAAAGCTCCTTGAAAAAGGCATATTGGAAAAAGACGCAAATGGATTTCTCAAGCCGATGCGCTTGTCCTTTGGCATTCCCCTGGTTGGAAATGTCGCCGCAGGCTTTCCATCTCCTGCGGAAGAAGAACTTCGGGAAGTTATATCCATGGATGAATACCTTGTCACTAAACCTGATTCTTCATTTCTGCTTAAGGTAACGGGCGATTCGATGATTGATGCCGGTATCATGGAAGGTGATCTTGTTATTGTGGAAAAAGACAGGTCTCCGAAAAGTGGTGATATTGTTCTGGCTGAAGTGGACGGGCAGTGGACAATGAAATATTTCCGTAGGGATGGAAAAGAAGTTGTTCTGGAAGCTGCTAATTCAGCATATCCACTTATCCGGCCGAAAGAAGAGTTGAAGATTGGCGGCGTCATTACAGCCGCTGTGAGAAAATATCATTTGTGAGATTGTCTAATTTAATTGAAAACAAATGGAGTACGCCAAATGCAAACGATGACAGATTTATCCTCATTGAATCTTGAGATAAGTGGACAAAAAACCATCCCGCAAGCGCTCGGACTATTCAAACAATTTGGCCGCGTTACTCAGAAAACAGACTTGTTTCAATATTTGCCGAAAGTAGAGAAGTGGACAAACAGATTTTTCCTAATCATTGTTGCTGTATCCGCATTATACTTCACCCCAATAGTTATCTCTATATTTTCCCGATAGAATCTTCCTGTTAACTCTTCAGTTGACGAATTGATTTAAATATGCAAGATTTCGACGAAATGTTCAAAATCATGTGGACGTGGATTTAGCGATTTAATGCTCTAATGGGATATCCTGGCGAAACAATATTTAAAGGTAACTTGAATAAATGGCAACTGATACAAATACTCAGAAAAGCCCCGAAATCGACGCAAAGTTGCAACTGGGAATAATGCTTACAATTCCATTTTCTTTTATTGGCAGACAAGTAATTCGATGGGTCAACAATTTAGGTGCAGCGACAATTTTCCTTTGCCTTGCGCTGATAAAAACATTTCGATCGAAACAGTTGCCGAAGACCGTTTCTCAACTATTTTACATTGGAGCAAAATCCACTGCAATCATCATGCTGGTCAGTTTGTTCACCGGTATGGTTTTGGGTATTCAATCATACCACGCCCTGATCAAATTCGGTGCGCAGGGTGCGGTAGGCACTCTCGTATCCCTGTCTCTGATCAGAGAATTGGGGCCGGTTCTTACTGCCATCATGATTACGGCCAGAGCGGGATCAGCAATGACTGCTGAGATTGGCATCCAACGTATTTCCGAGCAGATAGACGCTCTGAAAACTATGCGTATTGATCCACTTAAGTATCTCATCAGCCCGAGAGTTATCGCTTCAATCATCAGCTTTCCCATTCTCACAACGGTGTTTGATCTTATCGGTATAATCGGTGGTTACGTTTCAGGTGTTCTGCTTCTGGGTTTAAATTCCGGTGTCTATTTCCATAGCATTCAGGCTAATGTGGAAATGAAAGATATTTCTGACGGATTAATTAAAGCGATTGTTTTTGCGGTAATTGTCTCCACCGTTTGCTGTTACCAGGGGTATTTTTCACACTTGCGACGCGACAGCCACGGTGCAAAAGCGGTTGGTTTTGCCACTACATCAGCCGTGGTAATATCCTGTGTGCTTATTCTGGTGTCAGATTATGTTGTTACTTCATTTCTAATATAGAGATAACATTATGACTACTCCACTTATTGAATTTAAAGGCGTCACTAAATGCTTCGGCGATCGAACGGTGCTTAACAAAGTTAACCTGCAGATCTATGAGGGACAAGTTACAACGATCATCGGACTCAGTGGCGCCGGAAAAAGTGTTATCCTCAAACATATAATCGGGTTGATCAAACCTGATGAAGGAACAATTTTATTTCGGGGAGAACCAATCTCCGGGATGAAAAGAGCCCAGACAAACTCATCCTTAGCCGAGATGAGCTATATGTTTCAAGACAATGCCCTGTTTGATTCCATGTCCGTCTATGAGAACATTGCCTTTCCCCTTCAGGAAACGACTAACTTGAAAAAAGGGGAAATCGACCGAAGAGTTAAGTTAAGACTTGAGCAGACAGAACTTTCTGAGGCAGCCAACAGGTATCCATCGGAACTCTCCGGCGGCATGCAAAAGCGAGTGGCGCTGGCGAGAGCGCTAATTACCGATCCCCGCATTGTTCTTTTTGATGAACCTACTTCCGGCCAGGATCCTGTTCGAAAGAATGCCATCCTGAGTATGATTGCCCAGTACCAGAGAAAATTCGGATTCACTGCAATTTTGGTCAGTCATGAAATTCCGGATGTGTACTTTATTTCCAACCGCATTCTCGCGCTGTATAACAAGGATATAGTTTTTCAGGGCACACCGGAGGAGCTGGAAAAATTTGATCATCCCTTTAATGATGAAGTTATTCATAGCCTGGAAGCTTTGCAGAAAGAATTAACCGGCCTTTATTCCAAGCGGCAGTTTAAAGCAATGAATCAGGCTCAGTTATCGCAGAGACATTTAAGGGAAACTTATTCTGTCGCGATTTTCAGTATAGAAGAGCTACAAACAATCATCAATGAATTAGGACATGACGCCGCGCAGGGGGCATTACACTGTCTGGGAATTTATATTGACAAGCACTTCAGCGCGATAGGAGCCTTTTCGACACGGCGAAATTCCAATGAGGTTGTGACGATGCTACCTTATTCTAATCTTACTGAAGCGGTTAAAATTATGGATGATTTTGTTCAGGATTTCCGGACAAACGGAACTACTGAAATATGGTCTGTAGCTCAAAAACATATTAAAGCAGGTAAATCCGTCGAATTCACCGTTTGGGCTGGACTTGCACAGGGTCAGCCGGCAACCGAAATAGATTCAGTTATAGCTTTGGCAAAATCTCAACAAAAAGAAATTGGACGGCTACACTGCGCCGCCGAGGAGTGAACACATGAAAAAATATACCATGGAAACAATAGTAGGCATCTTTGTTACTTTAGGCCTGATCTGCATCGGATACATGACTGTAAAACTCGGGAATGTTCATATTTTTGGTGATGATTCGTATCAACTGATTGCCAAGTTTACTACGGCATCCGGCTTAAAAATCGGCAATCCGGTAAATATTTTAGGGATTCAGGTCGGACGTGTTGAACATATCAGCATGGATCAGGCCAATCAAAAGGCGGTTGTCCATATAACAATCAAAAATGGTATAAAAGTTTATGATGATGCCATCGCTGCCATTAAAACGGAGGGCTTGATTGGCGACAAATATATGAGCATTGATCCAGGCGGTTCTGGAACAATACTAGGGCCCAGCGGAGTCATCACTGATACGCAGGCCGCAGTCGATATAGTAGAACTAGTCAGCAAGTATGCGTTTGGAGAAATAAAAAATAAATAATCAATTAGATCAGGAGGAATAAGCAATGAAAAAACAGTTTGCGGTATTAGCTATATTGATAATCTTTGTATTTTCAATTCCGGTTTATGCCGGTGCGCCAATGGCAACGGTTGAGGCAAATGTAAAGAAAGTACTAGATGTGTTGCGCGATCCCAAGCTTAAAGCTCCATCTGCTAAAAAAGCTAAAAAAGAAAAGCTGCGTGTCATTTACAAGGCCATGTTCGATGAAGTTGAATTCTCGAAGAGGACTTTGGCGCTTAACTGGCCTAAGCTTACCCAAGATCAACAAAAGGAATTTGTTGACCTGTTTGAGCAGGTGCTGGAAAAAGCTTATATAGACAAAATACTGGATTACTCCAATGAAAAAGTCGATTTCTATAAAGAAGACATGAAGAAAGATACTCAGGCCGAAATTCAGACTAAAGTTGTCACAGCTTCGAAGGAAATTCCAATTTTCTATAGAGTTCTACTTAAAGACGGTCAATGGAAAGTATTTGATGTCGTTGTGGAGAATGTGAGCCTTGTGCAGAATTATCGCACCCAGTTCAACGAAATCCTTGCAAATAAGTCGCCCGAACAGTTACTGGAAATTTTACGAAATAAGGTGAAGGAACATTAAGGGATCGCGTCTTATGAAGTCTTACTTATCACTAACTGTATTGTTCGTGTTTCTCGCAATGGGCTGTGCTTCCGGTCAACGTACATCAACTGCTGTTGTAACACAACCAGGGCATGATCCCAATCCCGTATTGCTTGTCGCCGATTCCGGGCAGCAGGCAGCGGATGCCCAGGTTAAACCTAAAACCCAAAGCGGTAATGATGATAATTTTAATTACGATGATGATACATTCAAGGAAGAAAGAATAGAGATTGCTGATCCCATAGAACCTTTTAATAGAGCGATGTATCACTTTAATGATAAACTCTATTTCTGGGCGCTAAAGCCCGTCGCTCAAGGATATAAATTTGTTGTTCCCGAACCGGCGCGGATTAGTGTGAAAAATTTCTTTTTCAATCTTGCCTTCCCTGTCCGTTTCCTTAGTTGTATGCTTCAGGCTGACTTTAATGGTGCAGCCACTGAATTTGGCCGTTTTGGCATCAACACAATCTGGGGAATCGGCGGGCTGTTGGATCCTTCGTCAAACAAGGAAATTGATCTGCAGAAGCAGGAGACCGATCTGGGGCAAACCCTGGGCGTATATGGCGTAGGACACGGCTTCTATATTGTCTGGCCTGTACTTGGGCCTTCCAGCCCCAGGGATTCTGTGGATATAGCGGGTGATTATTTCTTGTATCCCGTTTCTTATGTGTATCCATGGTATGCAGGTATCGGTGTCCGGTCATACGAGATAATCAACGGCACATCGCTGAGAATTGGTGATTATGAGTCTCTTCAGGAGGCGGCCATTGATCCCTACGTTGCGGTGCGAGACTTCTACATTCAATACCGCCTGAAGAAAGTAAAAGCGCGAAAGGCAAGATCGCTGATATTCAAGGTTGAAGACGCAAGCTCACCGGCTGCTGATAAGGCATTACCCAATAACTAAATTTAATTAGAAAGGAGAAATCCTTACGAAAAATTATAAAATATTTTCGCTAGCAGTACTAATGTTTTTTGCATTTAACACAGTAGCCATAGCCTCGGGGCTTTTCGGCTCTCCACAAACTGTTTCCAGAGAAAGCGGAGGGCTAAATACATCCATAGGTTACTTTTATTCTGAAGATACATTTAAAAATGATACTGATCATTTAATCAGGCAGAATCAGGTTTATTCTCAGGTGGCCTACGGCGCACAAAATATGTGGGAGATATATGTGCGACTTGGAGTAGCTGACCTTAAAATTTCTGACTGCTTCAATTCCACCAATGTTTTAACCACAACCAACAAGCTTGATTTTGAAGAAAACTGGAAATTTTTTGGCACTCTCGGTGCGAAGGGCTTTTATCCGATTAACAAAATATTCGGCATTGGCGCTTTTATTCAGGGGACATATCATTTCAGTAACTATACGGACAGTGTTGTTGCAATCAATGGCGGCAATCTTTATACGGTTGATCTCAAAATTAAAAATCTTTGGGACGTTAATGCCGGCATGGGGTTTCAGTTGACGGCTCCACTGGATATAAAATTATATGCAGGCCCTTACGTTTATTATTCCGAAGCAAAGGCATCTCTCGATACGTATATCACCGGCCTCGAGTACACGGAAAGAAATGTTTCAATTCGGAACAAATCAATCTTTGGAGGATTTGCCGGAGCTGATATTCCCCTTTTAAAAGGCTTCCATCTTAATATTGAAGGTAAGTATGCGGATAGATTCTCTGCCGGCGCTGCGGTCAGCTATACATACTAATCTTTTTAATAACAATCAAAGGCGGTGGCGACGGCTGCCTCAGAAATGTTTCCTATATACAAAAGCCTCACCGTTTGAAAACGGTGAGGCTTTTACTTTAACATCGTGAAATAATCAGTTTAGAGTTTTCACTAAATTATTTTTAATCCTAAACAAAAGTCATTAATCAACTCTATCTGGTATATGATGCAGCAATCTGATCTTTGTATTTATCAAATACAACTCGCCTCTTGAGTTTCATGGTTTGTGTCAGCATGCCGTTGTCAACGGTAAAAGGTTCACTTATGAAAATGAATTTTTTAGGGATTTCATATGCGCCATATTTGCCTTTGAGAGAATTTGTTATTTCATCAACAAGAAAGCTTTTTACATCGTCCCTTTTAATCATCGCTTCTCGCTCTTTAGCAATAAATTCAGGGTTCATTTCTATTTTTTCGGCAGAACCTTCTTTAGGCGGATGATTTTTTTTGTCCCATTTCTCCAAGTTTATAAAGTCCGGGACAACCATGCAAATATTAAATTCACGACCTTCCCCGTATATAATGGCGTTTTCAACAAAGCGGTTCAGCTTTATATCTTCTTCAATGGCTACTGGAAATACGTATTTGCCGTTTTCGAGTTTAAACTGTTCTTTAATCCTCCCGGTAATGAACAGGAAGCCTTCCTCGTCAAGACGACCGCGGTCACCTGTCCTAAATCCGCCATCAGCAGTCATAACAGCAGCTGTGGCTTCGGGCTTATTATAATATCCCTGCATCACGTTAGGACCGTAAATGACTATCTCGCCATCTTTGGCGCCCGGTTCGACTACCGATTTGTCAATCACTATCTTGCATTGGTCCATAGCTGATCCGATGCTGCCAAGCTTGTAACTAGTCGGGCAATTCATGGTTGCCCCCGGCGAGGTCTCAGTTAATCCGTAAGCGTCATAAAGTGGTATCCCCATATCCCAGAAAAAACGGGATATTTCCACATTCATGGCGGCGCTTCCAGTCATGGATCCAACTAATCTGCCTCCGAGTTTCTCGCGGATTTTCTTGAATACTATCGCGTCCGCAATTTTAAATTTCAGGTTTGTCATAAAATCGGATTTGCCCAGTGCCGCAAGCTCGCGTTTCTTCTTTCCGCTTTCCACTCCCATTACGAATAATTTTCTGGCAAGCCCGCCCTCCTCATTCATCTTTGTCCATAACCCGTCATATACCTTGTTGAATACACGGGGCACAGCGACAAGGAAAGTAGGTTTAACCAGGCCTAAATCTTCGCCTATAGTAGTCGCACTTTCCGCAAGTCCAATTGACGCGCCCAGATGGCACATTATTACAAGTTCGCCAAGCCCGAAAACATGCGCCCAGGGAAGAATAGACAGCGTGACTTCGTTTTCATTCATGTAATTGAATTTCGAAATCGCAGTGTGGGCATTGTTCGTTACATTACCATGCGAAAGGAGAACACCTTTCGGATCACCGGTAGTTCCCGATGTATAGATCAGGATAGATATAGCTGAATGTTCGGGATATGTACTCTTTACTTTCTGGGAGGCGCCTTTCTTTTCCAACTCTGACAGAGTGTCCGGCCCTTCGCCTTCAAGAATGATGACTTTTTGTAATGTTGATATTGAAGAAATAGTATCTTTTATTTTTTCGTATATTTCTTTTTTGCTGATAAAAAGAATCTTTACCTTAGCGTCATTTATGATGTATTTCCATACTTGGACTAGCTCAGATTCATACATGGGGACATACCTTGCACCCAGACCGTTAGTGGCGTAAAAACATAAAGCCCATTCCGTGCTGTTGTTACAGATGATACCTACGGCATCGTCTTTTACAATACCCATTTGACTCAAACCGCTTCTTACATTATCCACTCGTTTCCCGAAATCAGAATAGGTTATCCAGTCATACTGTTTCAATTTTTTATTCTTTGTTCCAAGGTAAGGTCTCTGCGAAAATCTTGAAATTGCTTTCTCAAGAATTTCAACTGTATTATCCGGCTTAGTTAATTGATACATCACATTCCTCCTGATTTTTTTATTGTCTTTTATAGGTAAATGTATATGAAGATTTATCTTGTATGTCAATTAAATTATTATGCGCCAGTTATAAAATTTAGATATTTTGATATATATGTTTTGCAGTTTAATTCATCTATGCTAATATTGAGATTATGAAGCAATGCGAATTTTGAGAAACAAAATAATTAAACACATTAATTTTCTATTCAGAAATCACTATGGAAAATAAAGGAGGGTTATATGATTAACAAGAATTTAATGATTTTAGCAGTTATTGTTTCATTGGTATGCGTAAACAGTGCTTTGGCAGAAATCAAGTACGGTCTATGGGAAATAACGTCCAAATCGGAAATAATAGGCATGCCGGCTCAGATTCCACCAACCACAGTGCGCCAGTGTCTTACAAAAAATGACCCTGTCCCAAAAGCTAAGGACAAAAGTATCGAGTGCGTAATGAAGGATCAGAGCATTAGCAGCGATACTGTGACTTACTCCATGGAATGCAAAGGCAAGGATAGTGTTGTTCTTACTTCCGGAACGATGACTTATAAAGGAAACACTTTTGCCGGCGCTTCAACAACCAGTATAAAGAGCAAGGGTCAACCCCAAATGCAAATCAATAATAAGATGTCGGGTAAATTTATTGGACCTTGTACCAAATGATGTCATTAAATCTTAATGATTAAGATCAAGATTGGCATTAGTTCCTGTCTTTTGGGCGTTAATGTGCGGTATGACGGCGGGCATAAGCTTGATCTCTTTTTGCAGGATACTTTAGGTACTTACGTCGAGTATGTTCCCATTTGTCCTGAAGTAGAATGTGGCTTGGGTGTTCCGCGGGAATCGATGCGTCTTGAAGGAGAGCCGGATAATCCTCGTTTGGTCTCGACCCGCAACAAGCAGGAAAAGACAAATTTGCTGGTTGACTGGGCGCGCAAGCGTGTCGTCGAACTGGAAATAGAAAATATTTGCGGTTTTATTTTTAAGAGCGATTCCCCCAGTTGCGGAATGGAGCGAGTAAAAGTATACAATCAACTGGGTATCGCCAACAAAACAGGGATTGGCATATTTGCCCGAATCTTCATTGAGCACTTTCCCCTGCTGCCGGTTGAAGATGAAGTACGGCTCCACGACCCCATATTGCGCGATAAATTGATTGAGAGATTATTTGCTCTGAAAAGTTAACGCGAGAAGTTTAATCTAAAAATCATCTTGACAATCATTTATTTGCTGTGTTACGCAATTTTTAAATTAAACAGAATCTTACAGGTTGCTCAGATGTTAAATATTTTTGTTTGCAAAAACTGGTGGTGGCAGACTTTAGATGTCTGCCCTTAGACTCGTTATAAAAATGAGCTTGGGCAGGGAAGCTTTTCCCCATGACTTAAGCGCAGGAATTCAAATGCCATGGGAATAGAAAGCCCATGGCTTTTTTTATGTTGTTATAAATAACTTTATCAAAGGAGAGCTAATATGGAACAGGTTAAAATACTTTTAGAGGATCATGAAATACCGAAACAATGGTACAATATTATGGCGGATTTAACCACGCCAATGAAACCTCCGCTGCATCCGGGAACAGGCCAGCCGGTAACACCTGATGATCTTGCGGCAATTTTTCCTATGAACATCATTGAACAGGAAGCATCATCTCAGCGTTGGATTGACATCCCCGATGAAGTCCTGCAAAAGTATTTGCTCTGGCGTCCCTCTCCTCTTTATCGTGCTTACAATTTTGAAAAACTGCTTAATTGTCCGGTCAAAATTTATTACAAAAATGAAGGTGTCAGTCCGGCAGGTTCTCACAAACCTAATGCCGCAATACCCATGGCTTATTATAATAAAGTTGCCGGAACTAAAAGGATTGTCACCGAAACCGGCGCCGGACAGTGGGGTAGCGCTTTGTCCATGGCCACTCAGATGTTCAATTTGGCCTGCCGCGTTTACATGGTTAAGATCAGTTATGAGCAAAAGCCTTACCGGCGCATGATGATGAATACATGGGGAGCTGAATGTATTCCCAGCCCCAGCAATCTGACACAGGCGGGAAGAGACGTTCTGGCCCAGCATCCGGATTCACCGGGAAGCCTCGGAATAGCAATCAGCGAAGCCATTGAAGAAGCCGTAACGACTCCTGGTTCAAGGTACGCTTTAGGCAGTGTTTTAAATCACGTTTTACTTTATCAGACGATCATCGGTCTGGAAGCTCAAAAGCAAATGCAGAAAATAGGCATCTATCCGGATGTTGTTATGGGCTGCTGCGGTGGCGGCAGTAACTTTGCAGGCATTGCACTTCCTTATGTCTGCGACAAAATTCACGGGAAAAAAGTAAAGATAGTCGGAGCGGAACCATCATCCTGCCCCAGTATGACTAAAGGGCCGTTTGCTTATGATTTCGGAGACCTGGCCAAAACAACTCCGCTGCTTCCCATGTATACTTTAGGTCACGATTACATTCCTGCCCCTATTCATGCCGGAGGTTTGCGTTACCACGGCATGGCGCCGATAATCAGCCATCTGGTGCGCGAAAAATTCATTGAACCAAGAGCCTATGATCAATTGAAAACCTTTGATGCCGGCGTGAAGTGGGCACGGACGGAAGGCTTTATACCAGCGCCGGAAACCAATCACGTCCTTGCGGCTGTCGTCGATGAGGCAATGCGCGCCAAAGAAGAAGGCAAGGAGAAAGTGATACTATTTAACTGGAGCGGCCACGGCCTGGTGGACATGGCTTCTTATGACGCCTATTTGTCCGGTAAGCTAGAGGCTTACGAATTGCCGGACGAAGAGATTGCAAGAGCGCTTAATGCAATTAAAGATTTCCCCAAGCCTTAATAATCAACTAAATATACTTTCTGTTTATTATGCTTTTAAACGGATTGATCATATCTTCAATTTATCAAGAGAGCCGTCAGGGAAAGATAATCCTTGACGGCTCTTCTTTTTTTAGCCAAGTTACTTTCCCATGACTATGGAAATTAACGATAAATTGATGCGCTGCCAGCGCTTGGGTCACGAGATCACTTTTCCCTATTGTTTGCGGGAGTCGGGTGCGTTTCCCTGTTCCCGAATTGTCAGTTGCTGGTCTGCATTGTTTGATGTGGAGAGTTTTTTGCATGCAAATATGACAGATCAAGACTGGGAGTGCTATAATAATACAACGCCTAAAGATAAAGTAACGAGCCTGATCGAAATAATTGAAGCAGCAAAGAGAAAAAGATCACGGGTATGAACCCCAAAGCAAGCTTTGGAAACAATTACCGCAGCAAGATGCGGTTTATCACACCCTGCCTATGCAGGATAATTCGACTAGCAAACTTCAATGCGTCGCAGATGACCCCATGGTGGCCCTATAGTGCCCTTTAGGGCATTTAGTTTGTTTAGGTTACTTCGTTTCTGAGTTGGAGTTTTACAATGAAAACAGCAGACTTGTTTAGTGTTGGAAATGAAAGGGATGCCTTAGATTCTGCGCCTCTTGCCGAAAGAATGCGGCCGCAGACTCTTGCCGAATATATCGGGCAGCCTCATCTTTTAGGGCAGAATTGTTTGCTAAGAAGTGCTATCGCCAAAGACAAATTGTTTTCTATGATATTATGGGGGCCACCCGGTTCAGGGAAAACAACTCTTGCCCGCATTCTAGCCAATGAAACAAAATCAAATTTTGTCAGCTTTTCGGCAGTTCTCGCCGGAGTGAAAGAAATTCGCGCTGTTATAGATGATGCCAGGGATGTATGGGAAAGCAAAAAGAAAAAGACAATCCTATTCGTTGATGAAATTCATCGTTTTAATAAAGCCCAGCAGGATGCTTTCCTTCCTCATGTTGAAAGCGGACTTATTACCTTAATTGGCGCTACTACTGAAAATCCTTCTTTCGAGGTTATCGCTCCCCTTTTATCACGGACGCGGGTTTTGCTTTTAAAGCCGTTTTCTGAAGATGACTTAATCGCTATAGTTGAACGCGCGCTAATAGATGAGCAAAGAGGGTTGGGTAAATACTGTATCGCGGCTGGTTCAGAAGCTATTCGCTATATTGTGAGTTTAGCCGATGGTGATGCCCGTAGCGCTTTAAATAATCTGGAAGCCGTCGCTTCTCTGGCGCAAACTTTACCGCCTGATCAGCGCATTATCACCAATAAATTTGTACAACAATCTCTACTTAAAAAACCTCTTTTGTATGATAAAAACGGCGAAGAACATTACAATCTGATATCCGCATTGCATAAAAGTATGCGCGGCAGCGATCCCGATGCTACACTGTATTGGCTGGGCAGGATGCTTGTCGCCGGTGAAGACCCGCTCTATATCGCAAGGCGCTTGGTACGCTTTGCTTCGGAAGATGTGGGCAATGCCGATCCGCAGGCACTTACTCTTGCCGTTGCCGCTAAGGAAGTCATCCATTTTATCGGCCTACCCGAAGGAGAGCTCGCTCTGGCCCAGGCTGCGGTTTATCTGGCAACAGCACCCAAAAGCAATTCACTTTACGTAGGCCTTAGTAAGGTTAAAGAAATTATAAACAAAACTGGATATTTGCCTGTACCACTACATATTCGTAATGCACCGACTAAATTAATGAAAGAATTAGATTACGGGAAAGATTACAAATATGCTCATAATTATACCGATGCTTATACTCCCCAAGAATATTTACCGGAAAAACTTAAGGAGCTAAAATTTTATTCACCAACTGGGTCAGGTTATGAAAAAATTATTAAAGACCAAATCGAAATATGGCAAAACAAGAAGAATGGTTCTGCAAATGATAAGTAAGGCCAATAAAAAAAGGAGGCTTTGGTTAGTAAGCCTCCTAAGGAGAGAAGAGAGAAGTCATAAAGACCTCCTTGGTTATTTTGCTGCCGGCTAATCATAATGCCCGTTATTTTTAGTCGACAACCTTGTTTCTTTAGTATTACTTAAAGCATAGAGCGTGCCATAATTATCAAAGCGAAGATAAGCAATTAATTGTATTGACATATATCTTATTTACTATCTTTCGTCATCAAAATTTGATTACATTAATTTACGGCAATAAATGTCGGGATTTATTTTTATGTTATTAGATATGACAATTAATACAGATACTTATGCGTGAAGTCATTATTTATTTCTTATTCGACAAAAATGTCGACTTCTTTGGCATTAACCGTTGACTTTTCTTTTAAATAGCTTAAGATGCTCGGAATAATGAAATTATTTCTTCATTGTTTCATCATATTATTGGACGAGAGTAATAATTAATATTTTGAGGGGAAAATGAATTTTTTAAAAAAGAAAGAATTAATTATTAGACATAGAACCCCGAATTATAATGGTAATTTTCTTCAGCCACTTGCTGTAGCTATAGCCAGTGCAGTTGTGGTTGCCTTAATCCTTGTAATGGGATTTCTGGATATTCGAAGGAATGAAACCAATCTCGTGGGATTTTTGGAAGACCAGGCATTAAGCACAATCAGTCTGCTACAAAGATTAATAGAAGAAAATTTAAAAAGCATAACAGCTGCGCCGGAAACCGCAGGTTCAAATTCAATAACTGCCAGTCAGGCAGAATCCTCTTATTCTAAAAGGTGGGTGGTTGAATCAATTACGGAGTTGGGACGCAAATTAGATGAACAATGGAAAAAAGGTAAAATAAACAATATATATCTGAAGCAATTTGCCACGGACAATAGCTTTTGGTATATTGCCGTTCTAGATGCCTATGGGCACGCGGTATATCAGAGCAATCCGTTACAAATAGACATGCTCAGCGCCAGTGAGTTGAAAAAAAACGGTCGTAAATTAACTACTATTGAAATATTGGAAAAAATTCGCGCTAAAAAAGGCATTGGCTTTATCGCTTTACGGCGCAAGGATAATAGTGGGACGGTTGTCATAACCCTAGCGAAGGAAGGCTTAATTTATTGGAGCTTAAAAGTCGCTGTCGAAAGAGGCATAAACAAGATTGGAGAAGGCCATGGCATTGTTTATATGCAAATTATTAATGATAAGAATAAACTTCTAGGCAGCATCGGCAAAGCAAATGAAAATTTCAACAATGAGTATTTTAATTTTAAAAATATTTTAGCGCGGAACGTTAAAATTACCAGCAGAAAAGTTGATTCCGGTGAAAGTAAAATACTGGATATGGCTGCTCCTTTAAAGTTGGATGACAAAGTGGTCGGTATTGTTAGAATCGGTCTTGACCGCGGATCCATGGATAAAATTATTGCCGAAAACCGCCAAAATATTTTTGTCTTTATGATCTTTGTTGTTATGATCGCGCTTCTATCCATGTGGTTGTTGTATCACGATCAAAATCGCCATTTAGCCGGTGTTGTTGATATGGAACGACGCCTGGAAAAGGCCGAGCGGCTTTCCGCTCTCGGTCAGCTTGCGGCAGGCGTTGCTCACGAAATTCGCAATCCATTAAACGCTATCAGTATGGCTGCTCAAAGATTAAAGCGTGATTTTAGTCCACTGGATATCGAGAAGGCCAATGATTTTCAAAATCTTTCTGGTGTTATTAAGGATGAAATTAAGCGCCTCAACGGAATCATTGAGGAGTTTCTTTCATTTTCCAAAAGTCGCCGACTGCAATTAAGTTATTTTTCTCTGACAGAAGTATTGCAAAAAATTGTCAACTTGATTCGCGAGGAAGCTTCGTCACGCGGAGTTACCATTGAAACAAAATGGCGTCTTGGTCAGACAATAATTCCGATGGATATAAATAAGCTCCAGCAGGCATTTCTCAACTTAATTAAAAACGCGATGGAATCAATACTGGCAGAGGGCAATATTATAATTACCGTCGATCGAGAGGATAAGAACTACATCGTTGTTAGCATCTCGGATACGGGATGTGGCATGACGGCCGAAGAAATCGAAAGGATTTTCAGCCCGGAATATACAACAAAAGAAAAAGGATTAGGTTTGGGGGTGCCATTGGCCAGTGAAATTATCCGTGGTCATGGCGGAGAAATTCACGTGATCAGCCGGAAAGGCGAAGGAACAACATTTGAAGTGGTTTTACCACGAGAAAAAGTCAATGACACCAAGTAAGATATCAAACATTAGCCCTACTTTGCTTCGCACGTAGGATAATTCCCAATAGCCTGTGGCTATTGGATAGTTCGACTTACAAAATTCAGTTCACTATGTTCCTGAATTTTGAGTCTCATTACGACTTGCGCTTCGAACCTATAGTGACCCTATAGTGCCCTTTAGGGTATTTAGGTTATTCACTTCGTTCGTTTTCAGCGAGTCTCATTACAGGATAAATATTTATGAAAAAATTGAATTTGCTCGTTGTC
>JANXZU010000040.1 GCA_025355345.1 Syntrophaceae bacterium | reverse complement strand
ACAATTCTACAGATTATCAGCGTAACGCTGTTCGAGAAAATGCCACTATTGCAAACACTTACAGATGTTGAAGTTGAAGAAGAAGAGGTGTTGACTTGTAATCAGTTGAATTTGTTTAGTTAACATTGGGACAGTAGTGATATAAAGTAGTTTCCTTTGGTTTTCGAGGAGAGGCCATGCCCAGCATCGCTTCCATTGCGCAAGTGGAGTTATTAACACGGCGCAATGATGATTTGGTTGGGACAAAAGCAATTCTAGCGGCCGGCTTAATTCAGGAAATTGTTCCTGCCGGTTGTCCTGTCGGCACGCAAATTCATATTACAGAAATATTTGCCAACGTTCCGGCGCGCAGAAAATTCTTAAAAACGGAAGCAACTGAGCAAAGTTTATGCCTGGATACAATCACCCGTCTGGCCCTTGCTCATCCGGAGATTCGCTTTAAAGTTAACGTTAATGGACGTGAAGCCTTTACCGCGCCCCAGTCCAGAGATGTTTCCGAACGCATTGCCATGGTCATGGGTGAAGATTTTTCCAGTCATCGCATTTCAATAAATGCGCAGCACGAAAACGTCAGTTTGACAGGATTTATCTCGCGGCCTGAACTCACAAAATCAAATTCCAAAAGTATATATTTGTTTGTCAATAAACGCTTTATCCGCGATACTAGTTTAACACATGCTGTATTGTCGGCCTACAGACAGATTATTGAGCCCAGGCGCTATCCTGCCGCAGTGCTGTTTCTGGAATTACCGGCGGAAGATGTCGATGTTAATGTTCATCCGGCCAAAATGGAAGTTCGCTTTAAAGATTCGCGTGGCATTTATGATTTAGTATCAAAAACGATTGCTCAAAGTCTGACAGGCGCAGAATTAGCCAGGAGTAATTTTGTTTATCGATTATCGCCGCGGGAAAAGACAACAACATCACCTGGTTTCTGGCGTCCGAAAGAATCATTCCCGGCCGAGTCCGCCGGTTTATTCTCCCTGCAAAACATACAGCGGGCAATAAGCGATGATTTGCTCACCAGATCAGGAAATCAAAGTGTGGCTGATATTGTTAGTGACGCCTATGGGCCGGCAAAAAAGATAACCTTCAGCAACTCCAAATACATCGGTCAATTTAGTAATACCTATCTTATCTTTGCCGGCGAAAATGGACTGGTGCTGATTGATCAGCATGCCGCCCATGAGAGGATAATTCTGGAACGATTAAAAAAAACAGCCGCGCAGAAAGCTATCAGTCAGCCTTTGCTTCTGCCGGAAGTTGTCAGCTTAAGTCCAGGGCAAATAGCTCTATTTGCTGGCTACATTGATTTTATGCAGGAAATTGGAATGGATGTCGAAATTTTCGGCAGGGATGCGCTAATTGTCAAAGCGTTGCCCGCCATCTTGCCGCAAATTCAACCGCGGGAATTGATTTCTGATATTGCCGATCAGCTGGGCGATCAAAATCAAATGCCTTCTTTGCAGGAAAAGAAAGAAAAGATATTGGCGGCGCTGGCCTGTCGTTCGGCAATCAAAGCCAACCACGTTCTTTCTAGTGAAGAAGTCGCGGCTCTTTGCCGTGATTTAGAGGAAACCCCTTATAATCTGACTTGCCCGCATGGACGCCCCATCAGTATCAGCTTCCCACTTAGCGAAATCGAAAGACTGTTTAAGAGGAAATAGCGTAATGGGGAAATTGCCTCTGGTCATAATTTGTTCACCAACAGCGACAGGAAAAACAGAATTAGCAATAGAATTGGCAGGGAAATTCGGCGGCGAAATCATCAGTGCTGATTCTCTGCAAGTTTACCGCTATCTGGATATAGGCACAGCGAAACCGTCGCAAGAGCAAAGAGAAAAAATCAAGCATCATATGATAGATATTGTGGATCCAGACGAAGAATTCAACGCCGCAATTTATACGGATAAGGCACGTCTCATCATTGATAATTTGATTTCGCAGCGGAAGCCTGTTTTTGTTGTCGGGGGAACAGGCCTTTATTTCAAGGCCTTGACGCAGGGTCTCTCGGATATCCCGCCGGTCCCCGAAGCAGTGCGCGCCGCCGTCCGCGAGCAC
>JANXZU010000039.1 GCA_025355345.1 Syntrophaceae bacterium | reverse complement strand
TAATATGGAGATTAATGCAGTAGTCTACGTTTTATATTTTTAGTGCTTCATGTTTAGTGTTTCATTGACATATATAGTTTTTCATATTATAATTTAATTAATATAGAAATAAACTTTAGCAGCAATAACAACAAAGGAGGTGTATCATGGCAGTAGTGAAAGAAAAACGTAAGTTCAATTTTGTTATACTAGCGGTGTTAGTCGTTGTTATTATTCTTTACGTGTTATCTTACTTCAAAGTGTTCTAAAAATAGCTGTTTTCTTAGTTTTGATAAATAAAATCAGTTCGTAACATTGTCAGGTTGCGCTTAGTGGAAGTGTATCTGATACATTGTCATTTAGTTGCGTGGCTTAATGGTCATGTCCTTGAACAATATATAGACGCTAATTATATTTTTGTGCACCGAAAAACGACTTGATTTTTTTATCCTGAAATCACAATATACTTTCCATAATAAAAAATCAGCGTAATACGATGGGCTTTGGATAACAGTTTTATGTTATCATCAACATTCAAATACAAATCTTTTAATAAATATGTTTTCTTTGTCGATGGAGATTTCTCTTCGCGACAGAACAACTTTATACTATTTCGCCATCAAATAATAAGAGGCACTATGTTCAAGATTATCATTCCCTTCTTTCTTATTTTGGCCTTTTTTTGTTCCTGCAAGAAAACAAGCGAGAATGCGGTGGTTTGGTTTGATAAGGCAAACGCATTATGGGATGGGCAAAAATATACCGACCCGAAAAAGGCTATCGAATATTTAAGCAACGCCATTAAACTTCAACCTGATTATGCCAGCGCCTACTACAACAGGGGGAATGCCTACTATGGCCTTGGCCAGTATCAACGCGCCATCAAAGACTATAGTGAAGCAATCCGCCTAAAGCCGAATGATGTTGATTCCCACTACAACAGGGCTAATGCTTATTTTAATCAGGGCAACAATACTCTGGGCTGCCGTGATGCGAAAAAAATGTGTTCATTTGGAGACTGCAAAGTGCGGGACAGTTATAAAGTCAAAGGGCTGTGCCCATAATTCAGCAGGCGACGCTAAAGTGCTATTATAATGAGACATTAATCCAGGAGAACAAAATGTGAAAAAGACAATAATTTGTTTTAGCTATGCCTTTCTAATATTAATTTACCCAACTTTACTATGCGCGGCGGATAATGTTGCAGTTGAAACCAAAGACGCCATTGTCCGCGATGTGAAAGCAATAAAAGATCAAGCCCCTAATGATATTAAAGAAGCAAAAAAAGAATTAATTAAAAAATCGAATGAAGTCAAATCAGGTGCCGCGCAAGAAACCAAAGATATACGTGATGGTTTGAGCAAACCCTTTAAACCTTCAAAATCTGAGACAAAAACAAATTGATATAAAGTAAATTAATAAATATTTGCGTAATTAATTGACAAACCAACCTATTCCCTTGTAAAAGCACAATCAATAAATACAGGGAGTCGTCATATTGAAATATTCATATCACACATTAAAGCTGATTTTGTTTATAACCATCATCATTACAGGTGCCTGTGCCGGTAAAGCACAAATAACATCGCCAATAACAGCACAAAGATCCGCGGGACAAGCTCTTATTGAAGCGATCAAAATAAATGATTCGCTGACCTTTTGTAATGAACCAGTCCCTTTGAGTGAAGCAGATATCAAAGAGCGGTTGGAACGAGAAATGCTTTTAGCTCTGGATAACAGCGATGATGTGATTTTATGGATCAAACGCGCCAACCGTTTTTTCCCTTATATAGAAAAAGTCCTGAAAGATAAGTCATTGCCCGACGATTTAAAATACGTCGCTATAGCCGAAAGCGCGCTAAAGCCCCATGCAACTTCCAACAAAGGAGCAGTCGGGTATTGGCAATTTATCGAAGGCACCGGTATTAAATATGGTATGGAAATCACAGAGAATATCGACGAACGCCGCAATCTTACTAATTCTACGGAAGCGGCTGCAAAATACCTCACAGATCTTTATGCTCTTTTCGGATCATGGACACTGGCAGCGGCAGCTTATAACATGGGAGAAGAAGGTCTCAAAACAGAGCTTTTAATGCAAAAAACAAATAACTACTATAAACTATATTTAAACCAGGAAACTTCAAGGTATATATTCAGGATCTTAGCAGCAAAGATTATCATGTCCAATCCGGAAAAATATGGTTATGATCTAGCCTCAGAAGATCTTTATCAAGCGGTACAATTTGATAATGTAGAAGTAACTCTAAAAGAAGCTGTACCTCTTTATATCATTGCTCAAGCGGCCAAAACATATTTCAAGGTAATCAAAGATCTTAATCCTCATTTTAAAAACTACTATTTACCGGCGGGGAAATATAAATTGATGCTCCCCAAAGGCACTGCCAGTGGCTTTTCAGAGCGTTTAGAAAATATTAAGTCACAATGGCTTGCAGAGAAAAAAGAACTTATTTATATCGTTAAGAATGGTGATAATCTATCTACCATTGCCTCTCGCTTCAATGTTCCGGTAAAAGCAATAATGATCTGGAACGGATTAAACAATGGTAAGAAAATTATGCCGGGAGACAAGCTTTTTATCTTCTCCAGTAAATTCCAACAGGCAAATACAGAGGCTGTTGTTGATGCCCCAAATCCCGCTCAAATCTCTCCCTGAAGTTGTTATCTTGGATATTGCAATATATTTAAATTGACGGCGACGGATAAGTGTCTTGATATTGCAATCGTGCTCCAATTATTGATTCATGATATTTTTTACGAATCTGGAGGAAACCATAATCTAATATTTTCGCGGTTTGTATTGCACGTATTTGTGGATTCTGTGCTCCCATAACAACTGCAATTAAGCGTTTATCACCCCTTTTTGCCGTAGCTACCATATGAAATCCGGCAACACGAACATAACCGGTTTTCAGCCCATCGACATCAGGATATTCCCAAAGCAATTTATTCTGATTATGATGGACGATAGAATTATAAGTAAAATACTGCATGGAATGAAGACCTAACGCCTCGGGAAATTGTCGCAAATACTCCCGCGACAGGATAAAGATATCATATGCCGTTGATTTTTGGTGATTGTCGGGTAAACCGTGCGGATTGACAAAATAACTCTGCGTCATGCCTATCTCTTTTGCCTTGGCATTCATCCGAACTGCAAATTTATTCACACTGCCCCCTAAATGTTCAGCCAGCGCAACAGTAGCATCATTAGCAGAGAGTATTGCTATTCCTTTAATAAGATCTTCAATACTTATTTCTTTGCCTTTTTCATAAAGCATTTTTGAACCCTTGGTATTTACTGCCTTGGAGCTTATCCGAACCATATCAGAAAGTTTTACCTTACCATCACGTATATCTTCATTGACCAGAAAAAGTGTCAAAATTTTAGAAAGAGAAGCTGGTTGGATAATTCTATCCGCATTCTGTTGATAGAGGACTCTGCCACTGTCAATGTCCACCAAAAATGCGGCTTTCAGAGCGAAATGCTGTCCTGATTTTTCAGCACCATGAGATAAAGTGGGCAAGAGAATAAAGATGGAAAAAAATATTGAAATTAATTTGCGAATAACCATTTATCAGACCTTTATTTTTTTAAAATATATCAATTTAAATTGTAAAAATCAACAATAAATCCAGCAATATATCTTTTTAGTGTTGTTTTTATCGGATATTTATTATAGGAATTTATCAAAAGCAATAGGTTAAAATATTCTTCGTTCAGGTAAAATAATGATAAATTACAATAAAAAACAAAGCATTACCTCTGTTCTTATTTTAATTATGGTTAGCATTTTTTCTATATTATCCTGCACAGGATCAAAGTCCGTTAATTCGATACCAGATCCTGTCCGGAAATATGATATGCCCTTAGAAAACTCATATGAGAAAATTGTTATACAAAAATTTGAAATAGATCAGGCTTTGGAAAATAATTTCCCCGGAATAACTGTCACCTGTGAAAGTACAGCCATGAACGAACTTCTAAAAGTGAGCTCTATTTCCAAAATCGAAAAGGCTCGTGCCAGTTCTGTAAGACAAAGGGGCGCTGTTATTGTAAAAACACGCGTTACAACTCTGCGGCTGTCTGGCGGAAACCCAGGCAATCAAAACACTGGCGCCGAAATGGCAGTCACCGTAAGATTGATTGATTCGGCTACCGGAAGAATTATTCGTGAAAAGGATTTATCTACTCTCTCTTCCGGCAGTGGCAGCTCCGATCAGATGTTGCCTTACGACCTTGGCAAAATTATCGCACAATACGTAGCCGCTACTCTTGGCAGTAATTAAGACCGCTCGGCAATATATTTCATTCTTATTTAAATGCCTTAATTCTTGACAAATATATTTTTCTGATTTAATTACTACTGAATGAATAGTAATTAAATCTAATTTGTGGACCACATATATTTTATAGATATAAACGGAAGCAGTGGATTGGAGGCGATTGCATGGAAATCACAGACAAAATTAATAAATTAAAGAAAGAAAGAAACGCTGTAATTCTTGCCCACAATTACCAGCTTCCCGAAATTCATGATATCGCCGATTTTGTTGGCGATTCACTTGGATTGAGTATGTCTGCAGCAAAGACTGACGCGGAGATTATTGTTTTCTGTGGCGTGCATTTCATGGCGGAAACGGCAAAAATATTGTCCCCGAAAAAAACTGTCTTGTTACCGGATAAAAATGCCGGTTGCCCCATGGCTGATATGATTAATGCCGATGACTTAAAATCTCTCCAGTCTGCGCATCCCATGGCCTTAACCTTATGCTATGTAAATACATCAGCCGCGGTAAAAGCTCAGTGCGATTATTGCTGTACTTCAGCCAACGCGCTGAAAATGGTACAAAATATTTTAAAAACTAATGATGAAATTATTTTCATTCCTGATAAGTATCTGGCACAGTATGTTGCAGATCAGGTAGGTCGCAAGTTCATTACATGGGAAGGCTACTGCCCCACGCATGCCCGAATCCTACCCGAGCATATTACCCAGGCAAAAAAACTGCATCCGCAAGCCAAGGTTCTGGCCCATCCTGAATGCAAACCACAGATTACTGAACTGGCTGATTTTGTTACTTCAACTGAAAAAATGCTTACTTATGTTAATAATTCTAAAGATACCGAATTCATTATCGGTACGGAAATCGGCATCATCCACAGGATGAAGAAAGAAAATCCGGAAAAAAGTTTTTACCCAGCATACGATAATGCCACTTGCCCGAATATGAAACGCATTACGTTGGAAAAGGTTCTCTGGTCTTTAGAGGATTTAATTTATGAAATAACTGTCCCGCAAGATATCATGGACAAAGCAAGACTCTCTATTGAAAGAATGCTGCAAGTAACTTAACCTGTCATTGCGAGCAGACCCTTGGTCTGCGTGGCAATCCCTACAAGGAAGCAAGGGATTGCGCTTATTTGACTGAACTTGCTCGGGTTTGATTTACATTATGAAAAATAATTCTGTTGGCGTTGTAACGCCGCAATACTTCACCTTTGCTGAACCACCCAATGCATTGCAGCTCAAATCAGGCCGCAGCATTGGCCCGATAACTCTGGCTTATGAGGCCTATGGTAAATTAAACGAGAAGAAATCAAACGCGATATTGGCTTGCCATGCCCTTTCCGGTGACGCCCATGCGGCAGGGTTTCTTGAGGGAGAAACTGCCGCCGGCTGGTGGGATGATATGATCGGTCCGGGAAAAGCTCTGGATACAAATCTTTATTATGTAATTTGCGCAAACGTTATCGGCGGATGTAAAGGAAGCACGGGGCCTTCATCGATTAATCCTGTAACGGGAAAACCTTACGGCCTTGATTTTCCTATGATCACAATTGCGGATATGGTTGAGGCCGAGCGGCACTTAATTGACTCCTTTGGTATTGATAAACTCCTTTGCGTTATCGGCGGTTCTATGGGCGGAATGCAGGCACTGCAATGGGCTTCAGCCTATCCCGAACGTATCATTGCCGCGATACCAATTGCCACGGCACTTAAACATTCACCGCAACAAATCGCCTTTGATGAAGTTATCCGGCAATCAATAATGGCAGATCCGGACTGGCGCGGCGGTTACTATTACGAACATGGTCAACCGGAAAAAGGGCTGGCCGTGGCACGAATGATCGGACACATCACATTCATGAGTGATCAATCGATGGAGGAAAAGTTTTCGCGGAAACTTAAAAATGATAATTTAAGTTTTCAGTTTATTGACGACTTTGAAGTTGAAGGATATCTGCGTTATCGCGGCTATAATTTTGTCAAACGCTTCGACGCGAATTCTTATCTATACATCACAAAAGCCATGGACTACTTTGATCTCTCCGGTGAAAAATTTATGCCGACAGTCAAAAAGACAGCCGTCCGGTTTCTGGTAATTTCATTTAAATCAGATTGGCTTTATCCGACGCATCAGTCGCAGGACATTGTCCGTCTTTTAAAAAGGAAGCATGCCTATACCACTTATTTTGATTTAATCTCGACTTACGGGCATGATGCTTTTTTAATTGAAATTGAAGATGAAACACGCTTAATAAAAAATTTCCTGGTTAATGTCAGTCCTGATTGACAAAGCAAATTGCTTATAAAAAGCAGAAAGAATAATACTGGTAAATATGAAATCCGATCATCAAATTATCGCAAGTATCATCAATGAAGGGGCGCATGTTCTAGATTTAGGCTGCGGCAATGGCGAGCTGCTTGCCTTTCTTATGCAGCAGAAAAAAGCTCTCGTGCAGGGCATCGAACTCGACGAGAATCAGATGCACCAGTGTGTTGAGCGTGGGCTAACGGTACTTCAGGGAGATATCGAAAGTGGCTTGGTTGATTATCCTGATAAATGTTTTGACTTCGTGATTCTCAACCAGATTATGCAGCAAATAAAAAAGGCTGATTTTGTCATTCAGGAATCTCTGAGAGTTGGCAAACGCGTAATTGTCGGCTTTCCTAATTTTGCTCACATGAAAGCCCGCTTTACTCTTGTCTTTCGCGGGAAAACGCCTATTAATGAAGCCCTGCCCTACTATTGGTTTGAGACGCCGAACATTCGCTTTTTGACAATCAGTGATTTTATTGATTACTGCGATACTAAAGAAATTAAAATCGAGCGGCAATATTATTTGGGGAAGTCAAGGCCGGTTCATTTTATGCCTAATTTATTTGCCCAGAATGCACTGTTCGTCATTACGCGCAAATAATTACAATAAGGAGCCTGTATGAAGAAAACAATTATTAGTTCGGATAAACTACCTGTTTTCGGACCTTACTCTGCGGCTGTGGAAGCAGGCGGCTTTATTTTCATCTCCGGTCAAATAGCGCTTGATCCAAAAACAGGTGAAGTCATTACCGATATTAAATCTGCAACCAGTCAGATACTTACCAACATGCAAATCATTATGGAAGCAGCAGGTTTAAAATTGAACAACATTGTCAAGACAACCATCTACTTAAAAAATATCAGCGACTTTGCAGCTGTCAATGAAGTTTACGCCGGCTTTTTTTCTAAAAATCCGCCAGCCCGTTCCACTATTGAAGTGAGTTCATTACCTAAAGGCGTATCGATTGAAATTGAAGCTATTGCCGCAAGAATTTAGTATGGCTTATAATTATGCAAACATTTCTCCCCTACCCTGATTTCAAAAAATCATTACAAGCCCTTGATTATCGCAGGCTGGGTAAACAAAGAGTGGAGGCTTACCAAATCATCCGCATACTAAAAGCCACTTCGCAGTCAAAAGTATACCGCGACGGCAAGGAAGAGGCGACGCAGGCGTATGTTCCTATACGTCGAGAAGCCGATGACGAGACCAACAAAGGTAGACGAATGAATGCGGAGCGGCAAGGGTATGGTGGTGGCTGGCAACACCACCCGGCAATAAAAATGTGGCGCGGACACATCAATGCGTTAAAGCTATATTACAATCTTTCTCTTGATGAATGGATAAAACGCGGCTATAGAAACAACATGCAGAAAATGACCATTCGAGGTAGGATCGCCTATCCGCAGTGGTTTGGCCGTGAAGACTTTCACGCGGCTCATCGTTCCAATTTACTACGTAAAGACCAACTTTTCTATGGGCAATATAAATGGCCTGAACCGCCGGATTTGCCTTACGTGTGGGGATAATATATTTGTTCAAGGATGACACCATGAAAGCTTTTATTGATCCGCCAAAAAATATTCCTTTTTATCTGGAAATTGGTATCTGGATTTCCAAAATAGTTACTGGCCGTGATCTTTTGCCCGCAAAACTTCTGGCCTGGTATCCCAAAGCCGCAATCGGCTCCGGCATCATGGAAGCTCTTGTTGCCCACAAAGATGGAAAGCTGGGCAAACGGATACTAAAGCTTGTCCGCCTACGGACTTCTTTTTCTGTTGCCTGTCCTTTCTGCATTGATATGAATTCTTATGACTACGATCAATATGGTATTACACCGCAAGAACTTGCGGCTTTGCAAGGAAGTATAGTGATTGCGGAGGTTAATACATTTTCTGTGCGCGAAATCATCGCTATGGAATATGCAGTTTTAATTTCCAGTGTGCCATTGCTCTTTTCTCAAGACTTTGTAGATAAATTAAATGCAAATTTCACCGAGCGGGAAATTGTGATTTTAGCCAGCACCGCCGCGCAAGTCAATTACTGGGCGCGTCTGCTGCAGGCTTTGGGTGTGCCGCCCGCAGGGTTCTCAGATCATTGTGATCTAGGGCAAAGGAGGGTTAACTACAATGGATAAAGCAGCAACACCGGGAAATAACCGTACTGAAATTAAAATCGGGATGCAGGTCAAGGTTGTTCAGAAGCAGGATCAGCGCACAGGCAGGCTTACTGAAGGCGTTGTTCAGGATATTTTGACTAATTCCGGCGTTCATCCTCACGGCATTAAAGTGCGTCTGCAAGGCGGCAACGTTGGCCGGGTCAAGGAAATATCGGATAAACCACGGGTATGAACCTCAAAGCAAGCTGAGTGGTATCATACCCTGCTTATGCAGGATAGTTCGGCTAACAAACTTCAATGCGCTGCGCTTTTGAAGTTTTAGTCTCATTACCCTCCGCTCCGCGGGATTGTTCAACTTACCAATTCCGCTACGTCGCAGATGACCCCATGGTGACCTTTAGGTTATTTAGGTTACTGCGCTTTCGTAATTGGAGTTTCACAATGAAGATATATATCGATGCTGACGCGTTTCCAAACGTGATCAAGGATATTTTAATCAGGGCTTCGGAGAGGTTGAACGTTCCGCTGGTTTTTGTGGCCAATAAAGCGCTGAGAGTTAATATATCGGCAAACATTTCCGTTGTCCTGGTTTCTGAAGGTACTGATATAGCAGATGACCGCATTGCGGAGCTTGCACAATCCGGTGATTTAATCATCACTTCTGATATTCCGCTTGCCGACAGAGTTATCGCTAAAGGTGCTTTTGCGCTTACTCCGCGAGGCGATCTTTACAACGAAGGTAACATCAAAGACAGGCTGTCTGTGCGTGATCTGCTGGGTGAGCTAAGAGAAGGCGGAATAATTACAGGCGGTCCTCCCGCTTTTAGTAAAAATGACCGCCAGGCATTTGCCAATCAACTGGATAGTTTTTTAGTCAGACAATTAAAGGATTAAAACACCCTATTTACCTGATCTATTTTTTCTCTTATTGAAAAAAAATGATTCCGTGGATTTTGAGTGTCCTTTATATCCTTTATCCTTATAATTGCTTCGACCGGGTCTATCGGCATAATCAATCTGCACCCGGCGATTCTGGAATTTTTCTTTTTTAAATTTAGCCATGACAATTTCCGCAAATTGAGAACCTACTTCAAAATAAGAACTACAGCGGGTTACCTCAACATTAGAAATATTAAGGTTGGCCACATTTGCAGTCTCTTGCAGATACGTTTTGAGTTTTGCAGGAGTAAAGCTCTCCATCTGTCCTACATTGACAAATAAGCGGACTTGCCCTGATTTGGAATTTGAACCGGAACCGCCGGTGAAACGTGCCGGGCTTTCTTTCTTTAATTCTACATTGATGTCGGCAGCTTTACGGTAATAGCTCAAAAATCTATTAAACTCTGTTGAAATAAAGCGTTGGATTATCTCTTCCTTGCTTAATGATTTTAGTTGCTCATAAGCGGCAGGCAGAAACGAACCGATTTCATCGTGCTGAATCTCCGTATTTTTCAGTTTTTCCACCAGATGAATAAGCTGCTTTTCGCAGACTTCTTTTCCTGTCGGTATCTTTACCGCCTGAAATTTCTTGCCGATCTGTTTTTCAATCTGCTTAACGCGAAACACTTCTTTGAGATTAACGATAAGAATCGAAATGCCGGATTTGCCGGCCCTGCCGGTTCGGCCGCTGCGGTGAGTGTAGTACTCAATATCGTCGGGAAGATTGTAATTAATGATATGCGTTAGATCGTTTACATCAATGCCACGGGCTGCAACGTCGGTTGCCACTAGCATCTGCAAACTCCTGCCTCTAAAGCGATTCATGACACTGTCTCTTTGAGCCTGAGACAGATCGCCGTGCAAGGCATCGGCATTGTAACCGTCTTTGATCAGTGAATCGGCAACTTCCTGCGTTTCTATTTTAGTGCGGCAAAAAATAATTGAGTAAATATCAGGATAAAAATCGGCAATTCTCTTGAGCGCTATATATCTGTCTTTAGCATGCGCCACATAATATTGATGGTGGACGTTCTCCGCTGTTGTATTGGGGGAACCAACTGTAATTTCTTCAGGCGTTTTCATGTAGCTTCTGGCAATACTTTCAATACCACGGGGCATTGTAGCGGAAAACAACAGGACTCTTTTATCATCCGGGGTGCTGGCCAGCACGGCGGTTAGCTCTTCTTTGAATCCCATGTTCAGCATTTCATCGGCTTCATCCAGCACCAGAAAGCGAATCGCGGAAACATTTACCTTCTTGCGTTTGAGCATATCGAGCATTCTGCCGGGTGTAGCGACGATAATCTGGGCGCCGGATGCCACCTGCCTGATCTGAGTCATTATATTTGCGCCACCGTAAATCGCGACAACATGCAGGTTTTCAATATATTTGGCAAACTTGCTCAAATCATCTGTTATTTGCATGCAAAGTTCCCGGGTGGGCGCAAGAATGAGGGCCTGAGTTTTTATAGAAGATGGATCGATCTGCTGAATGATCGGTATGCCAAAAGCAGCTGTCTTTCCTGTGCCTGTATGCGCCAGCGCCACCAGATCCTTTTTCTGATTCAGCAAAAAAGGAATTACTTCCTGTTGAACCGGCATCGGCGTTTCAAAACCCAGTTCGGATATCGCTTTTAATATTCTTTTGTCTATGCCTAATTCATTAAAGGTCATTTCTTTTGTTTCTTTTGTCTTCATAATTTGTCCTGAACGCTTTCTATTTTTTTATCAGTGAAATAAAGTGAGAGTTTTAGATATGAGAGTGGAGCACCTCCGACAGGAGCCGGAGGCTCCCTTCCCAAAACGCGACATCCCGCGATTGGCAGAAAGCATTCAACCACCAGCGTGAGCTTGGGGCTTTCTACAGCGGGGTAAATCATTGATATTAGTGAGAACACTATTTCATTTACTCTCAATAAGCAAGCACAACTATTCGGCATCATTCTGAAAGGTTATTGTTAGCGGCGGCAATTGCCCTTAGCGCGCCCGAAACAACATCTTTATGCTCAGCCATGATGACCTTAACTTTTTTGTCTTTACCAACCAGTAATTGACCAAGAACACCTGCATCGACATTAAGCATGCAACCAAGCACTCTGGGGGTATTTTGCTCCAAGAGCTGCTCTATATGCCTGTAAAAACGATCAGCGCCATCATTAGAAAATAAAAGCAAACGTGAAATCCGGTCTCCGTAAATTGCTCCTGAACTCTGGTGAGCGTTCTTAATTCCATATCTTTCGCTTGCCAGTTGCTCCGTTATTGATTCCAATCCAAGCTTGATCCGCCCCTGAAGCCTGCCCTTCTGCAGTGCCATTTTCAATGGTTCACTCCATTCAATTAACGAAACATCTATATTCCCACCAGGCATGAGCTTAGCTGCGCATGAGATCAACACCTGGCGAATCGCTTCAGCAGAATTATCGGCTTCTAACTGACGGGGAAAGCGTATATCTGCAATATTCATGTTGAGTTCCTTTTCTTTTTCCAATCGCGACTGGAAATCAGTTCAGCGGTCTTTTCCGGCAGCCAATTCCTCCAGTTCATGCCAGCGCTGATAGGCTAAGTCAAGCTCACTCTCAATAAGCTTTAACCGTTCATTTGATTCAATTATTTGCGCGGTATTGCTTCGGGCATAAAACTCTGATGAATTTATATTTGTGATAAGTTGCTGCTTTTCTGCTTCCAGTATTTCTATCTTGCGGGGCTGTTCTTCTCTCTCTCGCGTTTCTTTGTTAGTAAGCTTGCGTTTCCCCGCACCAGGCTTTTCCTTTCTGGGCTTCTCATCATTTGCTATAGACGAAAACAGATCACTTACTACCTTGCGCTGTCTCAACCAGTCATCATAGCCACCGATATATTCCTGCAAGACACCTTCGCCTTCAAGAACAATTGTGGAGGTGACCACATTGTTGAGAAAAGACCTGTCATGGCTAACCATCAAAATCGTGCCACTGTATTCCAAAAGCCTGGCCTCCAATAGTTCCAGAGTTTCCGTATCGAGATCATTTGTCGGCTCGTCCAGAACAAGCAAGTTGGAAGGAGCGCTGAAAAGCTTGGCCAGAAGCAGACGGTTTCTTTCTCCTCCGGAAAGGGATTTAACGGATGCCATTATCTGTGCCGGTGGAAAAAGAAAATCCTGCAGATAGCCGACGATATGCCGGGGAGCACCATTGATAATGACCGTATCGTTGCCACCCGCAATATTATCTTTAATAGTTTTGTCTTCATCAAAGCGGGCACGAAGTTGATCAAAATAAGCAACCTGAATGCCGGTTCCCAGACGAAATTTACCATGCTGCGGTTGAAGATCACCCAGGAGAACCTTGAGCAGTGTGGTCTTGCCGGAACCGTTAGGCCCGATAATACCAATTTTATCTCCGCGAATTATTGTTGTAGAAAAATTTTCGATGATTTTCTTTTTCCCGAAAGCAAAGCTGATCTTTTCGGCATTCACAACCAGCTTGCCGCTGCGCTGCGCTTCCTGAATCGTGATTCGAGCTATACCTGTCTGCTCTCGTCTTTGGGCACGCTCCGAACGAAGTTGTTGCAATGCCCTCACTCTACCCTCGTTGCGGGTGCGACGTGCTTTGACACCCTGCCTGACCCAGGCTTCTTCTTTGGACAGTTTCTTACCGAAATCATTCCACTGCTTTTCTTCAGCCGTAAGCAAAGCCTCACGGCGTTCAAGGTATTTGCCATAATCGCAGGAAAAGGAAAGCAGGCTACCACGGTCAATCTCGACAATACGCTTTGCTATTTTCTGCAAGAAGGCGCGATCATGTGTTACAAACATAACCGTCTTTTCATACTTAAGCAAAAATTCCTCCAGCCAGAGAATAGCGTTAATATCCAAATGATTGGTAGGTTCATCCAGCAGAAGCAGATCAGGATCACTAACTAAAGCTTTGGCAAGTAAAACGCGGCGTTTCATTCCAGCCGAGAGAAGCCGGAATTCGATGTTTTCATCAAGGTTTGTCCTGCTGATAACTGTTTCGACTTGCAGATGAAAATTCCAGGCACCGGTTGTCTCCAGTTGGTGCTGAACAACTTCTAGTTTCTTAAGAAGATTTCCATCACTATTTTTGGCAACCTGTATAGCAAGATCATGATAATGCTTCAACATATCCAGATGTTCCCTGCCTCCGGAGGCAACGATATCGTATACGGTTCCCGGCAGATCATCAGGAACGTCCTGCGGCAACATGGCAATTCGTACTTCACCGTTTTTGATGGTCGAACCCTGATCGGCGGGGATTTCACTGCTGAGCATTTTCATGAGCGTGGATTTGCCCGAACCATTGCGTCCCAGCAAACCAATCCTTTCGCCTTCTTCAATCTGAAGCGAGACGGAATCGAGCAACAACGGCCCTCCAAAACTAAGCGTTACATTATTTAACCAGATTAATCCCATATCTTCTCAAGAAATAAATTGCTGTTAAAAACGAAAAAAGAGCCTCCTCTTCCGTAGAGGCTGCTCTTTTTCACGTCCGTGGATGTTAATTATAATTCTATTTTACAGCATCTTTAAAGCCCTTGCCGGCTTTAAAGACAGGAACTTTCTTTGCGGCAATCTTAATTTCCTTGCCTGTCTGGGGGTTTCTGCCTTTGCGAGCTTTTCTCTTGCTAACTTTAAAGGTGCCAAACCCGACAAGTGTAACAGTATCACCCTTCTTAAGAGCTTTCTGAATTGCCGCCAATGTCGCGCTGATTACCTCGTCAGCTTCTTTCTTGCTGCATGTAACTTTTGCTACTTCATTGATAGGTACTGTCAATTATTTTGTGTAAAATTTTCACAGGCCAGTTCTTTAAAGAAAGGCAGATTCTTCCGCACTTTTCCCACAGGGTTTGACCGCCAATGTAATTCCATCTTGATGGCAATAAAAGCCAGTATCCGATAACATG
>JANXZU010000141.1 GCA_025355345.1 Syntrophaceae bacterium | reverse complement strand
GGCCCCTGCGTCATGTTCGGCATCGGCGGCATTTTTACAGAAGCCCTGAAAGACGTCAGTTTCCGCGTCGCCCCCCTGACCGAAGGTGATGCGCAAGATATGATCAGCGAAATTCGCGCCGAGAAGCTCCTCGATGCCTTCCGGGGAGAAGGCGCCGTCAACACAGACGTCCTGGTAAAAGCCCTGGTAGGCATCGGCAATCTGGGGATGGCCTGCGACGAGATCGCGGAAATCGACATCAATCCGCTTATCGTTACGGAGGGTATGCCAGTGGCCGTTGACGCCCTCGTTATTTTGAAGGCACGCCTGACCTGATGGATGGAGCATTAATTTATATCGATAATTCCAAATTGAACTAATCAATACAAAAGCAGGACCATTTCCGATCCTGCCTTGTTTGAATCCCCTGTTGCGTTACTTAGCGCCGGCACGGAGGTGGAGGGGCATAACCATCATTATCCCAAATCCGGTTGTGTGAATATCCATGAAACCTCCCACAGTTGATAATCTTCTGATCGCAAAGTGTTTTGCGCCATTCATATTTGATTAATATAGATTCCGCAGCTCTGTTTTCGGGATCGAACTGGACTCGGTAAGAAGGTGAATATTCTTCCCGCCCATAACCAGTGCCTGCGCTTTCTGAAGCTTTGGATTGAACGGATGGCGAAACTGCTTTATCTTTAGCTGCCCCAACCTCGCGTTTCCGGGACTCTAATAAGGAGTTATCCATTGGCGTCTCGTAACGCTGAATTTCCTGGTAAGCAACAACCGCAATCACACCCATTGCGGACTGATCGCCGAAGGCGGCCGCATAAGAATCGGGAACATCGGTGAAATAAAAACGGTTGATCTTGTCTTGCGCTGTTCGCCAGCCCGAATATTCGTTTGTCGCGTACGGCTCAAGAATATACATTCTTTCGTTGCTCTTGAGCCAGGACTTTTGCCCGGAAATAATATTTCTGCCGTCTACGGCAACAACAAGACCAACTCTGTGATTGAGTTTATTGCGAACTATAATCCGGTAATGATCGCCTTTTACGGCCTCTGCATAAACCTTTTTCAGCGTTAGGTTGCTTTGAGTGGGATAGAATGGCAACAACCGACCATTATCGGAAACAATACTTACTTCTATTGTATTGCCTACCACCGATGCACCGGCACAGCCAACCAATGCCAATAAAACAGCACATACAGCTAATAACGTTTTCATAACTTTTTCCTCCTGCACGATTTTTTTGTCTTTTATGGTTTAGACAAAACAACACAGAAAAAAGTTCCTGATAATATTTAACAAATATTATACCTGTGAAAAATGAACACAAACTTCTGTTTATATTTGAGAGGTTTGCGGATCGGCAATTATGTGAAACCCTATTTTTTTCAGAATCTTGTTATTAAATATTTTTTAATATATAGGATACGCCCAGTTTAACGGTATCAGAATTAAATAGAGAAAGGAGCAATTCATGAAAATAATACATAATAAAGTTGCCGCGTATATATTTCTTGTGGTCATGATTATTCAGGGGTGTGCCCTTCCGAATCAGCCCTATGTAAAAAATGAGGCACCCTTTACAACGCCACTGAAAGTAGTGCGTTATTCTACTCCGGATATCCGGAGGTATTCCATCGGCGAAGGCTTGGCTATTTTTGCTGCAGGATCAATAATACTCAGCCCCTTCATGGGTCTGGCGGCATTTAGCATTTATCATGATGTAAAAAAACTGCCGGACGACAAAGATATCCCAGATTTTGGGAAGTTGGTTATGGACAAATTTATTGATCGAGCAAAAAATGAAATCCGTGATTGGCCGGTTATGAATGTTGTAGAAAAACCTATTTTAGAAGAACTGACGGATCAATCGAATTACATATTAGAGTTTAAGGCTGATGCTTTAGAAATAAAGGATAACAAGGGTTTGAGATTTGCGACAGTCGTAACCATGAAGGATAAAGCAAATAATGTTATTTGGGCAAAAGGCTACAAATACACATCTGAGCAATTCAATCATAAAGTTGACTATGATCAATTAAAAAAAGATAGCTATAAATTACTTAAAGAGGAGATGGCGTTCGCAGCTGATGCAACTGTAGCTGATTTTATCCAACATGTTAAAAATGGGGCATCCAAATCGGCAAAATAATTTAAATCCTCGGGCACGGCATATTATTCTCTAATGCCGTCCGGTTATTATTGGCTTGGAAACAATTTCTGGGTTCTGCACATTGCTGCACTGCCGTTAAGCAGTGCTAGTTGAAAAAGTCGATATGCTTAACCTACCAATCTTGAATTACATTATTTTTCGGGATAATAGCCATATTCAACCCATAAGTTTGCTCAGCTCGGTTGCATCAAAAACCAGCCGGATGGATTTGATCTTTCCAGCGTTAAAAGCAAAGAACTCCGCTGTTCTGATCACACCAGCCGTACTCATTGTGTCACAATCATAAAGCAACGCGGCAGCGTTTTCAGAACAGAGGATTTGGATTAAGTGCACTCCGTGAAGCATCTTTTGAAACATGGCAAGTGATGCTATAAAGTCATCAGCCCGGCTGAAAGTTTCAATGCTTCCTTGAAAATCGAGATCATCTTCAAGATAAGCACGTGCTTTTTTCATATCACCGCTGGTCCAGGCGTTATGATAATTTGTCACAATCTGCTTTGTATCCATGATAATCCCTCCTTTAGTAGTGTGTTATTATATCACGATCTATTAAGAATTTCTGCTATTATCAACGAGTTCAAATGTACCTGTCTCGTCAATCTCCAAAATGATTGCCTGAATTTTAAATACATTGGCGGCATTTTCTTTAGTGCAATCAAAGTAAAAAAGATTTATAATATGTAAGATTGAAAGTACATCATGGATCGAATTTCATGAAGGAAAGTAAAAAAATCAAAAAGACTATTGCACATATACTGCATGGAAGAAGATATTTAACTGACAAATAGAATGGGGTTTTATCATGGCTGATTTTTTATTGGAAAATATAGCGGGTAAGGAAAAACCTTACGTTGAATCTCTGCGAAAACTTTTGGAACAATTTCAATCTCCTTTCGCTCCAGACGACAGCGTTGGCATTAAGCTGCACTGGGGAGAAAGGGACAATCGAAGCTATCTGCCTGCTGACTATGCAAAAGAAATCGCCGTTTGGCTGCAAGCACAGGGTGCAAAACCCTTTGTTTTTGATACAACCGTGCTCTATTCAGGCGGCCGGCGCACTGCAGAGGATTCCCTGAAAACCGCCGCAGATCACGGTTACACCGCAGATTTTCTTGGATGTCCCATCATTGTCGCCGACGGCATGGACGGGAGAGATATTGTTTCCATTCCTGCTGACTACAAACACTTTAAAACCGTTCAGGTATGCTCTGTCTTTGACAAGGCGAAAGGTTTTGTTATCTTTTCTCATTTCAAAGGACATATGGTTTCTCTGTTCGGCGGAGCAATCAAAAATATTTCCATGGGATTCGCGTCCCGCGCTCAGAAACAACGCATGCATTCCGATTATCATCCAGTTCTTACGCAGAATAAATGTACACGTTGCGGCATTTGCGTCGATATCTGTCCGACCAAGGCAGCCAGTATCTCTGAACCAGATTATCCAGAATATGATCTGAAAAAGTGCATCGGCTGCGCCCAGTGTATTGCCATGTGTCCGGAATTGGCGCTGCAGATCTTCTGGAATTCGGATATGATGGTTTTTCAGGAAAAGCTTGTTGAAACTGCGGCTGCCGTCTGGAAAAAGATTCAGGGAAAGACTATCGTCATCAACGCCCTTCTTAATATCACCGTAGAATGTGATTGCCTTGGGGGTAATAATCCTGTGATCAGCCCGGATTACGGCTTTATTGGCGGCTATCAGCCAGTTGAAGTGGATGCAGAATCACTGAAGATGATCGGGCCGGATATCATTGAGAAAGTCCATCCCGGAATTCCATGGCAGCGACAGCTTTCCTACGCCAGAGAAATTGGATTTATAAGTCCTATGAATAAAGGAATTTAAGATTGTATGAATTATTTGATTTTAAAAATATCTGCTGCCAACAGAGTTTTGTCCTGTAACAGCCCTAAGCAATTAAACGAACAGATCAATATGACCGTTTGCGGCATTAGATAATGCCTTAATTTGACGGGCGTTTTGAATAAGCATCTTCGCAACGGCCTGATCGGCCTGAGCATTCATTTTCAACATGCTCGCAGACACTTGTGTCTCCACTGCCGACTGGCTTAGCGAAACTGCGGCTGCCGCTATTGCTGAAATATCGCTCATGATTGCCTGCTCCTTTGATAATATAATATCGGAGAATTTCCAAAAAACTTTAGGTGTCAAATTATCTCAATGCTCTTCGCTTTTGTAGTTTGAGTCTTATTAATTTATTGTTTGCCGCGGCAGAATATTTTTGTTATTCATCAATAATGGATCAAGAATTACTTTCACTTCTTCAAAACGCTCAACAATTGGGCATAAAGTTAAACGACCAACAATTGGCTCAATTTGATGTTTATAAAAATGAGCTTTTACAATGGAATGCCAAAACAAATTTAATTTCCGAAAACTCTGCTCAGGAAATTATCACGCGGCACTTTCTGGATTCGCTCACCGCTCTGCAATTTATTCATAAGCCTGCTGCCCGAATTCTTGATGTAGGCTGCGGCGCCGGCTTCCCCGGCCTTCCCTTAAAAATTGCGCTGCCCACTTTAGAGCTTTATCTTCTGGAAACAAATCGCAAAAAAGTCTCTTTTTTAAAGCATTTGATTCGCCTGCTGAACCTTTCCAACGTCGTTGTTCTTCATGACCGCACCGAAAACATCATTAAGACAGATATATGGAAGGAAAAATTTGATGTTTTAATTTCCCGTGCCGCCTTTAAATTATCCGAACTTCTGCCGCAGGGCGAATATTTTCTAAAGAGTGGAGGCAGACTCATTGCCTTAAAGGGCCCGAATGTGCATGTGGAGCTTAGAGAGTGCTTCCAGGGTACAAATCATTACAAAATATCTCAACTCATTCAGCATGATATAAACGTTCCCGTTTTAGAAGCATGGCGGACTATTATTCTCGGAGAAAAAAAATAACCCCGGCTATATCCAACCATCACAGCAGGCTTGTGGAACAGACTCCTCAACAAACCGTCAAATATCGTCATCCGCTTAGCGTAATACTGAGGCCGATAGACATAAATGCGTGGTGACCCTATAGTGTCCTTTAGGGTATTTTGTTTATTTAGGTTACTTTGCTTTTTAAGTTTGAAAATCATTAAAACATTCCAATTTCTCTACACTTCATTAAGGAATTTGGAGCTTCACAAATAAAGTAAAAAACTCTTCTAAAATGAATTTATTTATGTTAGTTCTTACGCAAGTTTTTTCAAATGAATTTTCTGGAAGACGCATATTAAAATAATGAATAATATTATATCAATATCAAATCAAAAGGGTGGCGTGGGTAAAACCACAACAGCGATTAATTTATCTGCTTCTCTGGCGGCCGCAGAGAAGAAAACTCTGCTTATAGATGGTGATTCTCAGGGGAATGCGACCAGTGGATTAGGCATTGATAGAAGTAATATTAAAGAAGCAAATTTGTATCACGCCATGATCGGACAAGTGCCTCTGGCAAAAGTTATCCAATCTACAAATTTGCCTAATCTGGATATCATTCCTTCCAATCAGGATTTGATTGGAATAGAGGTTGAGTATGTCGATATTGAAGATCGGGAAAAGCGTTTGCGCAATTTGTTAAAATCTTTGGACAGGCAATATGACTACATAATAATTGACTGCCCACCATCACTGGGCTTTATGACTGTCAATGCCCTTGTGGCCGCAGATTCTTTGATTGTTCCTCTGCAGTGTGAATATTTTGCCATGGAAGGATTAGGATATTTGTTAAACACCGTAAAAATTGTGAAAACGAACTTAAATCCATCCTTGTCTTTAGCAGGCATATTGCTGACAATGTTCGATCCGCGTAATTTGCTGGCACACCGTGTAAGTGAAGACGTCCGTAAGCATCTGGGTGATAAAGTTTTTAAAACAGTAATTCCACGTAATGTACGGCTTTCGGAAAGTCCGAGTCATGGTTTGCCTATTATTCTTTATGACATAAAATCACGCGGAGCAATTGCCTATATGGAGCTGGCTCAAGAAGTTATTCAGGGGGACACGTAAATGGCACAAAAAAATGCCCTGGGCAAAGGACTGGGTGCTATTTTCCCGGATTTACTGGACGATAAATATGGCAAAAAACAGGCAATTACTTCTTGCGGAATTGAAGAGCTGACTCCTAATCGTTTTCAGCCTCGTAAGAACTTTAATGACGATGATCAAAAGCAGCTTATTGCTTCTATTAAGCAAAGTGGGATTATTCAACCGATAGTTGTCCGAAAAGCAGATAAAGGTTATGAAATCATTGCCGGTGAACGTCGATGGCGTGCGGCTCAAGCAGCAGGCCTTAAAGATGTGCCAATTGTTGTTCGCTTAGCAACAGATATGGAAGCGGCGGAAATATCTCTTATTGAAAATATTCAACGCGAGGAACTCAATCCTCTGGAAGAAGCTGATGCTTACGTAACACTAATGGAAAAATTCAACCTTTCTCAGGAAGAAATTTCCGTTCGCGTCGGTAAAGACCGCTCAACAATTGCCAATACGGTAAGGCTTTTGAAATTGCCGGCGAGAGCTAAAAATGCTCTCATAGAAAAAAAGATATCTTCCGGCCACGCACGTTGTTTACTGGCTTTTTCTTCAACAGAAGAACAAATTGCGGCGTTGGATTTAATTTTAAAAAAAGGATTAAATGTTCGCGAAACCGAACGCTTAATCCAAAATACAAAAAATAAACCTCAAGATAATAAACCACCCTCCAAGGATCGTTACATCGCTGATCTTGAAAAATCGCTATCTGCATCACTTATGGCCAAAGTCCAAATAAGGGGTTCGGCGAAAAAGGGAGTAATTGATGTTCGCTACACTTCTATGGATGAGTTGAATCGGTTGACAAGTTTAATTCTCGATGATTTAAAATAAATAAAGTGTTTTACAACTTATCAACATCTGTTGATAATATTGTTTATAAAAGGTTATTACGTGGAATCTATCTGGGACAAAGCATCTAAAATTATTCAAGAAAAGTTAAGTAAGCAAAATTTTGATACTTGGATTAAACCTATCAAAATTATTGCTATGGAAGACAAGTGTGTACGGCTTTCCGTACCCAATAAGTTTTTTAAAGATTGGCTTTATGATAATTATTTGCCCACAATTAAACATTCTCTTCAAAACGTCGTTAGTCTTGATGTGGATGTTGAATTTATCTTAAGTAAAGACAAAGAAAAAAAGCCGGAAGCGCCTCATCGCTCAGAACAAGGTAAGACTGCCAGCACCGCAATTGTACATAAAGGTAAAAACATTTCTTTCCTTAATAACAATTATTCATTCGATAGATTTATTGTCGGGCCTTGTAACCAATTTGCTCACGCTGCATCCATAGCAGTTGCCAAACAGCCGGCAAAAAATTATAATCCTTTGTTTATTTATGGTGGTTCTGGTTTGGGAAAAACACATTTGCTCAATGCCATCGGGCTACTCACGGCATCTGCTCATCCTGAATTAAATATCATGTATGTCTCCGCTGAAGAATTTATGAATGAAATGATCAACTCTATTCGCTATGACCGAATGCCTAAATTTAGAGAAAAGTACCGCAACATCGACTCTTTATTAATTGATGATATTCAGTTTCTGGCGGGTAAGGAAAGGACTCAGGAAGAATTTTTTCACAATTTTAATACTTTACATGCTTCCGGCAAACAAATTGTAGTTACCAGTGACAAATTACCAAAAGATATTTCTAATCTGGAAGGCAGATTAAGATCTCGTTTTGAAATGGGTTTAATTGCTGACATTCAACCACCGGAGACAGAAACAAAAATTGCCATTATTGAAAAAAAAATGCAGGAAAATAAAATTTCTTTACCTGCTAATGTGACTCATTATATTGCTTCACAGGTTGAATCCAATATTCGTGAATTAGAGGGTTTTTTAGTTAGAATTTCTGCTTATTCTTCTCTTACTGGCAAAGAAATTGATTTAGATTTAGTAAGGGAAGTGTTGAAAAAATTGGTAAATCATAATAAACAGGAAGAAGTAGGTATTGAGGAAATCATTAAAGTAGTAGCTTCAAAATTGAATGTTAAAATATCAGATATTAAAGCGCATAATAAAAATAAGAATTTTGTTCAGGCGCGTCAAATCGCCATGTATTTAGCCAGAAAACTGACAAAAGCGTCGTTTCCAGATATTGGTCAAAAAATTGGTGGTAGAGACCATTCAACAGTAATATACGCCAACAATAAAATTATAAATAATATGGCTTCTGATTCAAAAATTAAAAATTTAATTCAAAGTATTGAAGATAATTTACTCCACAGAGCATAAACTTTTTTTGAGTGATTAATTCACAGGGTATATAAATATAATGTTTTGATATTATTACCATAATACTATTAGTAAACATATCAACAAGCCTTATTACTAATTCTAATTATATTAATATATAATAAAGGGAATAAAAAGGAGGAAGAACTAAATGGATTTTAAAATTAACAGACATATATTTCTTGATGGTATTCAGAAAACTTTAAGTATTGTAGAAAAAAAGACAACTATGCCGATTTTGAATAATATTCTTTTAAAAACTGAAAAAAATAAAATTAAGATAATTGCGACAGATCGTGAAATTAGCTTAATTTCAGACTATGATGCGGAAATTATAGAAAAAGGCGAAATTACACTTTCAGCTAAAAAACTTTATGAAATGGTTAGGGAAATTCAAGGAGATGTAATTCATGTAACAAAAAATAACAATATCGTGAAAGTTACCTGTCAAAGGGCAGTATATAAAATTCCAGGTCTGCCAACCGATGATTTTCCTAATATGACAGATGATCAGGGTTTTAATCTTTGTAATATACCGGGGTCAGTCCTTAAAGATTTAATAAGCAAGACTTCATTTGCTATGGCTACTGATGAATTGAGAAAAAATTTAAACGGGGTTTTATTGGAAACTGTTTTAAATGGTTCAGATCAAATATGGAGGATGGTAGCAACAGATGGACATCGTTTATCTTTAGCTAAATTAACAACAGTTGAACATTGTTCAGGTCTGGATAAAGGAATAATTATTCCACGTAAAGGATTATTAGAAGTAAAAAAGATCATTGACGAAAATGCTAATATTGGAATAGGCGTGAATAAAAATATGCTGATTATTAAAACGGATGATACTGTACTAAAAGTAAGTCTTGTTGATGCAGATTATCCTGATTATAAAAGGGTTATTCCTCTGGAAAAGGGAATTAGTGTTAAGTTAGAAAAAGAACCTTTTTTGCACTCTTTAAGAAGAATGAATGTTGTATCATCAGAACGCTATATGGGAGTCATTGTTTCTTTTTCTAATAATAAGATGATTCTTAATTCGACAAATCTGGATGTAGGCGAAGCAACAGAGGAGATAGATATTGAATACAGCGGGGATGATATTGATGTTGGATTTAACGTTAATTATGTTATGGATGCTGTATCAGTAATTACGGGAGATTATATTATATTTGAAATTGGTCTGGGGTTAAAGCCTTCGGTGATAAAACCAACTGAAGGTGATAATTGTTTATGTATTGTAATGCCTCTAAAAATATAATTTTATAAAGTATTGAACAATTAATACAGAAATGAAAATTAAGTACTAAGTGAGGAGTTCAAAAAGTAGTTATGACACACAAGTATAATGCGGATAGTATAAAGGTTTTGGAAGGTCTGGAGGCGGTACGTATAAGACCGGCCATGTATATAGGTTCTACTGGTAAAGAGGGGCTTCATCATCTTGTTTAT
>JANXZU010000134.1 GCA_025355345.1 Syntrophaceae bacterium | reverse complement strand
GATGTTGCCCTGCTCGAAGTCACACCACCAGACAAGCGTGGTTACATGAATCTTGGTCCGTGTGGTGCTGTCTATGGGCGATTCGCCATTGACAAGTGCAAGAAGGTCATCGTGCAAATCAACACCAAGACTCCGTGGATTCACGGAATTGATAACCTTGTTCACGTTGACGAAGTGGATTATATTGTTGAGGCCGACCATGATCTTGTCCCCGTACCCGAAATTGTTATCACGGATGTGGAAAAGAAGATCGGCGAAAACGTCGCCGCGCATATCCCTGATGGCGCCACCATCCAGTTGGGTATTGGTGGCATCCCCAATGCTGTGGCTTATTTCCTGCACGGCAAGAAAGACCTGGGTGTTCATGCAGAGATTCTGAGCGATGCCGTGGCAGAGCTTGCTGAGTTGGGCGTGATCACCGGTAAGAAAAAAACCCTGTATCCGGGCAAGATCGTAGTGGGAGGCCTCATCATCGGCACAAAGAGGCTCCTCGATTTCGTGGACAACAACCCAACTATCATGACCATGCCCATTGCCATAGCTAATCATCTTGATGTCATCAAGCAAAACGACAACATGTGCTCCATCAATGCGGCACTCACCGTGGATCTCACCGGCCAGGTGGCTTCGGAGACTATCGGCCACACGCCATACAGCGCCACCGGCGGACAGCTAGACTTCGTCAGGGGTGCCGTCGCGGCCAAGGGCGGCAAGTCGTTCATCGCGCTGAAATCCACTTCATTGAAAAAAGATGGAACACTAACCTCCCGAATTGTGCTTAACTTAACACCCGGCACCGTGGTCACAACTCCCAGATCAGACGTTATGTATATCGTCACCGAGTACGGCGTGGCAGATCTCTATATGCGATCGGTACCCGATAGGGTCAAGGCAATGATTTCCATTGCCCATCCAGACTTCCGTGAAGAATTGGAAAGGCAGGCCTACGAAGCAAAACTGCTGATCCCGGCATGTAACCCGGAAAATCTCTAATTATTTAATCCGGGGGAAAATTAACAAAAGGTCTCTTGACAAAAAACGACCTGTTTGGGGATAATTATAAAATTAGCTTAACCCTAACTGGACATATAGTTCAAGTATCAGGGCAGATCGTCATTGTAAGTACCCCACCTCTATATCTCCGGAAGATCAAAACTTCCGGAGATTTTTTTTAGAAACTTTTTACTGATTATTATTTGAAAGCTTGTAATTTAATCCATATTGAAAATCTGAGTAGTACCGCTATCCTTAAACTAAATGATTAATGTTGGCAAGGTAAACCGAAATCTGTCAACAGAAAATTATTAAAGCAACTTGGTATTACTTATCGATCGAATCAAGATAACTCTGAAGAATTATACAGGCGGCCAGTTTATCCACCATCTTTTTTCTTTTTTGCCAGCGGACACCGGAATTTATCAGTATTTCCTCCGCCTCTTTAGTGGAAAGTGTTTCCGGCCACTTTATTATCGGCAAAGAAAAAGTCTTGTCCAGCAGCTTCACGTAACGATTTACTTTTTCACATTGGATACCTTCAGAACCGTCGATCCGTATAGGATAACCTATGACAATTTTTTCCACGTTGTAGGTTTTGATCATCTTACCTAAGATATCCAGGTCATGCTTCTTTGTTTTTCGAATGATCGTCGGCAAACCCTGCGCGGTTATCCCAAGCTCATCGCAGATGGCCGCCCCGATTCTTCTTTCGCCGTAATCTAAACAAAGTATTCGCAAATATAACCCCTGACAGGGCGTTTCTAACAATTCCAATCAATATTTTCAATCATTAAATGATCGGCTGTTTTCGCGATTCAATAAATGTTTTATCTGCGCAAACTACATGGCAAATTATAATGTTGTGAAAAAGAGACTGTCGATTTTTTTTCGTCTCTGCATTTGGTAAAAATATTGGCAGAGACAATGACCGGCCATTTCTTTTCGCTTTTTTTATGAATGGCCGGTGCCAGAAAGACCATCAGATAACCGCCGTTAGGATTACCGTTAACAGACGAGTTTTGAGCGACAATTCCTTCAAAATTCCGTTAGTATTTTTGTTCCATAAGGATGTACCCTTCGAAAATGTACATAAAACTCCTTATCCTGATGAGTAATCAATTAAAAGCAGACCATGGTTTGTGTTGCCAAATTTACGCCTTCGCATCTTTTAAGTAGTTATTTATTCGGGCAACATAATTTATTGTTTCTGCAGGCAGACGATCGTGGTTTCTCTCCAGATTACCCATTCCCCAGTTATAAGCGGCTAAAGCCATATCCACCTTACCGTCATAACGATCCAGCAATGATTTCAGATAACTTGTTCCGCCCATTACATTTTGCTCGACATCGTAGGCGTTTTTAACGCCAAGATCCTGAGCCGTTTCCGGCATCAACTGCATCAGGCCCATCGCACCCTTTATGGATGTGGCCCGCGGATTAAAGTTACTTTCCGCTTTTATTACTGATCTGATCAGATCAGAATCCACATCATATTTACGTGCAGCTTTCTCAATTATTTTCTCCAGATTAATATCCGGTTTTGAGACATTATTTTTTGGCAAAATCTGACAGTTTGTTGACGCATCCATCGCGGCTTTGTTGTTTAATGACCCATAATCAGACATTATTTTTGATGGAGAAAAGTTTAATCCTTCGTCAGGATTATTAAGAACAATGTTGAACAATCGCTGATTCATCTGCATTTGAATACTTTTAATCATCAGCGCAATCTGGTTTTTGTCTAAAGGAGCGGCTCCAGTCGCAGATGCCGGATTATTTGGTCGACTGAGGGCTTCCTGTAATATATTATTAAAGTTTTTCCTGTTCTCTGAGGCATTAACCTGGCCTTTTCCAGAATCGAGTCTGGTACTGCCGGACATAGGTAATAAGTTGGCCATATCCTTAACTGATAAAGTCATAAATTTCCTCCCTGTCTATAGGGAACAAACAATTATTATGCCATTTTCGGATTTACGTTCAGATTATATAATTTTAATTAGTGCATCAACTACATCAGGATCGAATTGAGTATTTTTGTTTTTTATCAATTCTTGGACAGCTTCTTCTACAGGAGAAGCCGGGCGATAGGGACGGTCGTTTGTCATGGCATCAAACGAATCCGCAACTGATAAAATACGGGCAAGAAATGGAATATCATTGCCGCTAATTCCCAAGGGATAACCTTTCCCATCCCATCTTTCGTGATGGCATTGAACTATTACCCTCTCTTTATCCAATAATATAAGTGGTTTGAGAATATTTTCGCCGATTGTCGGATGATTCTTGATGATCAGGTATTCTTCCTGCGTCAGAACATCCGGTTTTAATAAGATACTGTCTGGAATGGCAATTTTTCCGACATCGTGGAGAATCCCGGCAATCTTCAAACTTTCAATATCGCTTGCTGAGCATTGCATACCGATAGCTATTTTTACGGACAATTCCGTTACCCTCTGGCAATGCTGCTCTGTGTAGTGGTCACGAGCTTCAACTGAAGATATAAGTGACTTTAAAGTATCCATGATATTGGAATACAGACTTTCATAAAGAATTTTATTTTCCAAATTTAAGGATGCGCGTTTGGTCAGACTTAAAATATGGTGCAAATCTTTCTTATTGAATACTTCCCGATTCCTTTTTTTTCGAATGCTTAATATGCCAAGAATGGAATTACGAATCATCAATGGAGCACAAATCAATGATGGCGATACCTCCGGATGCTCATTAGAGTTAATTATGATTGCTTCCTTGCGTTCAATGACTTCATTAAAAACAATTTTGAGCGCCGGATTACTGGTGTAATTTTGATAAACACCATCGGTATCTCCACGAACTACCTTGGGACGAAATTCATTGTCCTGCTCGTCGAAAAGTAGAATCGAACATACTTCCCCGTCAACAAGCTTGAGAGCCAGTTCCGCTATCTTCTGGAAAATAATATCATTATCCAGCGGAGAATCTTCTATTGAATCATATATATATCCTTGTTTGGAAAGGTCAGCGGTCTGGTCGCTTAATCTACCCTTCTCTAAAATAGCATCAGCGTTTTCTCCTGATAACATTTCTCTTTGCCGCAAATGAATATCCACTTTATAAAGCAAATCATCAATATCAAAAGGTTTGGTAATAAAATCAACTGCTCCTTTTTTGATGGCACTAACAGTCAGGTCAGTTGCAGGATTGCCTGTAATCATAATCACTGCAGTACTATGGTTTTTCTCACGAATCCTGTGCAGTAAATCCATCCCGCTCATTCCGGGCATCATGATATCGCTGATAACCAGGTCATAGTTACTTTTATCGAAAAGCCCAATAGCATCCATACCATTTTCCGCTTCAGCAATTTCATAATGAGAAGATTGATTTAAGGCGTCTATGATCAGGCGTCTGGTTGGTAAATAATCATCAACAACAAGTATTTTTTTACGCGTTTTATATTTTTCTTCAACTGGCGCTTTATTACCCATTACAATTCGTACCTTTTGCATGCCAATATATTTTTTTAATAATAATATAATTTATTTAACTTTGCACGCAAAAATATTATTTGGGCGAAAATAGGAATTAATTTATTGTTTCAGGAAGGAAGAAAATAAATAAATAAACTTAAGATGAACTGCCATTATCCTTTAAGATAACATCGCGAAGATTATAACTAATAATATCAAATTCTTTAGCTTTGCTGTCTTGTTTCGCGGATAATGAAACAACATCCTGATATTTACCTTCTGCAACATTTTCTTTGGGAACAGCAGTACTAATTCTCATTTTATTTTGCTTGGTATAAGCATTTAGCACACTATCCACTTGATAAGATGTAATTGTCATTTAGCTCTCACCTCTATGAAGTATCTCCACATTTATAATCGGCAAACTAAAATTAAACTTTAGCCGCTTTTCGTAATTTTTTATCAATAGATTTTAAGTACTTAATATTATTTATTGATTATCCGTGAGAAAAAACTGATGTTAATAAACTTAATGGACTGAAATAATAATCAAAAATAAAAACAATATTATTTTGATTGGAAACCTTTATTAAAATTAGCTAAATATGGAACTAAATCTATCTTACCCCTCGGTACGCAGAAATTTCCCATTACTCTGAAAAGATTTAATTTTACCGCTCTCCAGATAAACTGACCCCTTTGATATGAGCGAATTAATAAAATCCAACGATCCTCTCACGTTAGCCAGAGATGATCCAACTATATCCTTATTAATCTCATTTAACATTCTTATTTCCCCGGAAATTAGAGCCAATTTCTTCCCAATTTCTTCTATTTCCTGTCTTTGCTCAATTACGGCAAAATTTGCCAATGTCGCAAGTTTTATTTCATCTATTTTCAATTCAAGATTACGGGCTATTTTCTTCGAAATATTCGTTCTTGCTTCTTCTAACATGCGTGCCTTCAGGATTATATTTTCTTTGCGCGCATTACTTTCATTTAGCTCATCAAAAGAAGGTCTGATCAATGTTTTTTTCTCATCGATAATAAAACTCTTCAACTCCTGATAAATTGATAATTCTTTCCTTAGTAGTGCGATAAGAGAGATAAAATGAGCTTCACAAGAGTTCTCTTCTCGACAGTCAACCAAAGTAATGTTCTGCTCTAACATCAAAATATCCTTATTGTAATGTATTTATTATTAACGTTTACACACTTTTAAACGCGAGAGCAGAAAAGAAATTTCCGGATTAAGCACCGCCGCAGCGGAGATTAAAAGATGGGAACTAATTTTTCACACGAAATTTTTGCCGCCGATTTCAGGCAAAAATATCAATGATTGATTCTTTCATCATCTTATCAGCAATCTTTCCTGCATTAACATCGTAAGTACCTTTATCTACCTGAGCTTTAATTTCCTGTACTTTTTCTTGACGTACATCAGGTAAACTGGTCACCGCATTTTTTGCCTGCTGAATGTCTTTTGCCTTAGTGGAAAGATCAACCTTTTCTTCCGTTTTTGCTGCCGCACCCATGGCCTGCTTATCAGAACTTACTGCGGAATTATTACCGTTCTGATACTGCTGGATCATTTGCGCGCTTGAATCTTTCAAATCAGTTATTTTCATTTGCCCATCTCCTTCATTCATTATCTTAATCCACTTATCGGCAAAACCAACCAATTACTTTAATTTATTTAATTACCTCCTCTTTAATTTCCTTTGTGTAGTTTTTTGTCATTTGCTCATAAAGCATTTTCTGCAAACCCAATCCATTTCCCCTACGGGAGAAATCTTCAGCAATTTTTTGATCCATAATCATATTGTAAGTATCCTTGCTTACGGAACTGACAACATTCTGGTTTTGGGGAATAGTCTGACGCATATTTTTCAGCAAATAATATGTAAAAATAGACTCAAAATCCTGACATACCTTCTTTATTTTAAGCAGTTCTTCTTTTCTTTCTTTAGTCAGAGCTATGTTAGGCTGAGACTGATTAACAGTTTTGTTAAGATCAGTAGTAATCTTATCCATATAATTTCCTTTATATTTTTAGATAATCCGTAAATCAGCCTGAAGCGCTCCGGCAGCCTTGATTGCCTGCAGTATTGTAATCAAATCGCGCGATGATACACCTATGGAATTAAGCGCACGAACTACATCGTAAATTGTCACTCCCTGCGGCACCAGCATCAACTGTTTTTTTTCCTCCGCGATGCTAGCCGTCGTTTGTGTCGTAACTACCGTTTGTCCACCCGGCACAATAGTCGTTCCCGCGCCACCTGGAGATACAACAGGAACATTACTTCGTGGCGCGGGAGCGAATGGGAGGGGCTGAGAGACTTTTGCATCTTCTTTAATCTGAATGCTTAAATTTCCATGAGCCACTGCAACCGTAGATATGCGTACATTATCTCCCATAACTACAGTACCTGTTTTTTCATTTAAAATTACTATGGCCGCAGCATCCACAGGCACATCCAAAGATTCAATGAAATATAACAATTCTGACAATGACCCCTGAAAAGATTCCTTTGCTTTCACACTTACCGAAAAAGAGTCCAGCTGTTTTGCTTCCACAAGAGAAGTTGCTTTACTGTTTATTGCGCTGGCCATTCTTGAGGCTGTCGTAAAATCCGGATGCTGCAAATTGATCATTAAAGCGCGTTTTTGATCAAAATCATATTTAAGTTCTTTTTCCACAAAAGCGCCATTGGCAATCATTCCCACCGTAGTATGATTTTTACTGGTACCGCCACCAGCGCCACCTGCAGAAAATCCTCCCAACGTTACCGGACCCTGAGCAACTGCGTATATTTCGCCATCAGCTCCTCGCAGCGCTGTCAAAAGAAGAGTGCCCCCTAAAAGGCTTTTAGCTGATCCAACCGACGAAACCGTAACATCAATTTTTGAACCGTTTTTGACAAAAGGCGGCAACACCGCCGTAACCATAACAGATGCAATATTATCAGCTTTCAGAAGGGAGGTTTTATCTTTCATTGATAGGCCTTGACGATTCATTATATTAGCCAGTGATTCCGCCGTAAAAATATTTTTTGTTAAATCATCTCCTGTACCTGCCAAGCCTACTATAATTCCATATCCTATCAGTTGATTATCCCGAACCCCGCCAATGGAAGCCATATCTTTGATTCTTGCAGCATAGGAAATACTTCCCCATGCCAATAAAACAGTTATCGTCATTAAAATTATTTTAAAATGCGTCTTTTTCATTTCCATGCTCCTGACATTTGTCATACGATTTCAGTTCTTTCTTAAACTTTAGAAAGGCCAGACCCAATCAACTACTCTTGTCAGCCATCCCGGTCTCATTTTGTCATTTATTATCCCATCACCGGTATAGAGGATCCTGGCGTCAGCCACATATTGTGAAGCTACTGTATTTTCCGCAGTGATATCTTCCGGACGGATAATTCCGGTAATTAATATAAATTGATCATCGGCATTGACTGTCACCTGACGTCTTCCTTCAATTATAAGATTCCCGTTATCTAAAACCCTGATTACCCGCGCGCTGATTTTAGCTGTGACACTAGTGTTACGGCTAGTATCACCAGCCCCTTTTAATGAGTTAGCGGATGTGCCACCCAGACCAATAGTTCCATTCATATTAGCATTACTGCCAATTATTGCGTTTTCAATGCCTAACAGCGATGTGATCGAAGCCGCAGTGTTTGTATTACGGCTGGTATTTGCTGATGCTTTATTTCCGCCAGTAGCCACTTCCGATACAATAATCGTGACAAGATCATTTACATATCGTGCTTTTTTATCAGTAAACAACATACTCTTGTCATTCTCACCATGCCAGATAGAACCCATAGCGGGCTGCGGCTTTTCTTTCGGCGGCACAAAAACAGTGTCCGGGCGAATATTCTCCATTTGTTTAGGAATACAACCTGTAACCATAAAAGCAACCGTGATCAAAAATACCGCTGAATATCTATATTTTTTTTTCATAAGAAATCCTCAACTATACTAAAAATCTACTTTAACTTTTGACTGACCGATGACACGCGCATAAATGATTTTGCTGGACGCTATATTACGCACCTTAACTATGGCACCATCAGCGCCATCTTCTTCGGAAAGCCCCATAGTCATTATCTTCATCACTCCGTTATCCAAAATAATGTTAACCATTTTCCCTTTTTTTACCGGCATTACATCTTTGAGCATATTGCGGGTTATTTCAGTATTGGGACGAATACCGATACAAATTGTTTTACCGATTGCTTCTTCCAAAGACGAAATCACATTTATCGGAATTGACCGTACCCATTTTTTTTGCAGAGAAATATCATTATGAGTAATGATAGCATCTCTTCCCAGATTATTAGTACTGACAACAAATTCTCTTAATACTTCAATTCTAACTCGTACTGTCGTTTCTTTGATAAATACAGAATTCTGAAATATTCTCAAGGCAAAGGAAGTGTCGCCCAGATAATTTTCTTTCGATCTGCTTTCCACTTTAAAAGATAACCTACCTTTGATATCGGCAAGTTCAGGAAGTTGGGAAGTTAGTTCAATCCGAACAGAATCAGTAGGCCAGGGCATATTTATTTCTATATGCTCTTTAATCGCCTGCGCTAACTTTTCCTGATCCAATATATCCTTTTGACTGCAGAAGGCATTTGATTTTCCCAACGCTATAAGCAGACAGATAAAGAAGATGATTAATATTTTATTGAAAGTTTTATTTAACATTTTTACACCAAGTAGCTATCAAACATTAAACGGTTATTTACTGGCCATAATACCAAGTAAGCTTTCAAAAATTTATATTTTATATTTTGAAAGCAACTTGGTATTACCTTTTCAGGTTATTAATAATCGAAAGCATATTATCTGCGGTTTGGATCGCCTTGGAATTAATTTCATAAGCTCGCTGCCCCGCAATCATTTTCACCATTTCGTCAATAACACTGACATTGGACATTTCCAGATAGCGCTGAGATACAGTTCCCATACCCGTTACACCAGGATAACCCGTAACCGGTTCACCCGAGGCAACAGTCTTTGCATAAAGATTACGACCTACACTGGTAAGTCCGGCGGAATTTACAAATTTTGCCAATTCCAATCGCCCGGTGGCTAAAGAAATTCCGCCGGCGTCAGCCGCGGTCCACGTGCCTCCGCTATCAATTGTAAAGGTAACTGTACCCGTAGGAATTGTAATGTTGGGCAGTAATTTTAGCCCTTCCGAATTAACCAAAGCACCGTCAGCATTAATTTTAAGATTCCCCGCCCTGCTATAGTAAGTAGTGCCATTATCATCAAATTGAAAAAAACCATCTTGTTCAATAGCCCAATCAAATTGGTTACCAGTCTGCTGATAGTCTCCCTGAGAAAATATTTTTTGCGTGGATATTGGCTTTACTCCCATACCTATTTCAATACCAACTGGCAGTTGATTGCCTTGCGATGTTTCCGCTCCGGCCTTTGCGTAAATTTGATACATAAGATCAAGAAAATCAGCGCGCGATTTCTTAAAGCCTACAGTATTAACATTGGCAAGATTATTGGCCACTACATCCTGATCCAATTGCTGGGCTGCCATGCCGGTTGCCGCTGTGTATAAAGATCTAATCATATATTCCTCCCGTTAAATCAGTTTTCCTATTCTATTTGTCGAAATCTTATCAAAATCAGACATGGTTAAAATTATTTTTTGATACGTCTCAAAAGTCCGTTGTATATCCATCATGTCAACCATTTCTTTAACCGCATTGACATTAGACATTTCAAGGTATCCACTGGCAACATGATAATTATCTGCTTTTTTAGGACCGACCTTTCCACCATCCACATATTGTCCCGAGGCAGATCGGTTAACGTCACCGGGATTCGAAAAAGCAGCAATTTTTAACTTCCCGACTGCACTTCCATCGACTTGAATTGAACCATCAGCATCAATCCCAACGGACTCACCGGAGATAACAATTTTTCCGGCTTCACCCAAAACATAATCACCGGCAGGAGTTATTAATTCATTATTTTTATTGAGGATAAAATTTCCATTACGAGTGTAGGCAATACCGTTCTTCGTCTGAATAGTAAAAAATCCACCACCTTCAATGGCCAAATCAAACTTGTTTCCGGTCCTGTTTAACGTGCCTTGAGAAAAATCAATCGTTGTCGCTGTCTGTCCCAAATCAACAAGGGAATTCTCCTGCGCTGCCCTACCTTTCATCGCATAATATAAATGTTCTGATTTAAAACCGGGTGTGGAAGAATTAGCCACATTATTAGCGACAAAATCTAGCTGTGTGAGTTTTCTGGCTCCGGCAATCGCGACATCATTTACATCGTAGAGCATTTTTTCTCTCCCTTGTTTTTCTTCTAATACAGCAAGTGATATGCCATCATAATTCTCCAAGGAACATATTTGAGGATAGAGATGTGGATGGTGTGGTCTATCATAAATAGTGCAATCATATCGAATCGTTATTAACGTAAGATATTTGTCTGATAATTATTTGATTTGATCCATTGAAGGTTAATCGGCATTTGATCTTCAATTCAGGCCGGGAATTATGTGCCGTGGGGAAATATTTTCCGCAAGATAAAATATTCCATTTAGAGATAAAATCAGATGTTTTTTATTCTGGGGCTGTCGTTAAGGGAATAAACAAAGGCGAGAATTTCAGCGACAGCCATGTACAATTCCACAGGAATTTCTGTGCCGACATCCAGCTTGCTTAATATTTGAACCAGATCGGGATCGTTCTTAATTGGTATGCCAAATTCCTCGGCCTTCTCAATAATTTTATCGGCAACAAAACCACGGCCGCGAGCTGTTATTTTTGGCGCACTGTCGCTTGTACTATCGTATTTTATTGCCGCGGCCATTGTCTTTTCGTTAATTTTTGTCTTTCTTTCTTTCATCATTTAACCTATGCAAAATAATTGACCAGATCCACCGCTGAGAACGATTGTTCTTCAATATATTCTTCCCGCTGTTGCGCCAACCCTTCTTCTTGAACGCAATCAATAGAATCCACAAGGTAACCAATATCTGAGAGAACTGATTCTAATTTACCAAGTTCGCTTGCAATAATATCTTTAGCATCTTGGCGTTCACATTTGATCAGCGATCGGAAACTACCTTTACGCACGCTGGCGCTCACAGAAATTTTTCCCAAAATATCTAAATCCAGAAATATCATTACCGAACATGAAGAATAACTTTTTCCAGCTTGATTATTCTTATCATCCGGCCGAATAAATATATCGGCCTGACGCATGCCATCAGCTGCAGACAGAGGAACTTGAAGTACCAATCCGTTATCGCTTTCCTGAAAGACGATGTTAACAGCTTGTCTGGCTTCTATCGTTTTTAAAGCCTCTGAGGTAAATCCTTCTATATTCATCAATTTTGCAATTATCTGAGGATCAAGTTTTGCACTATCTTTTAGCTGTTCCTGTATTGCCGCTGATAGTTTTAGCATCAAAGTTTTTATATTATCTTCGAATGGTTTAGTATTGGCGTCTTTTGCTCCTCCGTCAACAAGCCGGCTTAATTTATTTTCAAGCAACAAACCGGTATTGGCTATAAAATCTTTCACAAATAGTTTGTTTGCTTTGGTATTGTTAGAAAAAATTATAGAATCAAAAAGTTTGATCAATTTGTCAATTTCACTTTTGGAAAACTTCGGAGGTAAATAGCCATCCTGGATATCTTTCACTAATTCGCCAAACTTACTGAGCGTTTGCAATAATGAATCCGGGTTTGTCCGCCCGTACAGCAATTTTTCATTAATCTTCGGTTCAGTCGATATCTTTTGATCGCCAACAAAATTTAGAATTATTTGCGGCTGCAAGCTACTTACTTTAACTTGAATCTTTTCCCCGATATTGAGCGGCATTTCGGATACAGCGGGAACGTTCATATTTTTTATCGCCAGCAGATATTTATTACCGGCATTTTTCTCCAGAATTGTTACTTCAAGAGTTTCTCCCACAGCAACAATCCCTAGCGAAGCGTTAATTCTGGAAATTTCCAGATTGGTCATCGCTATACGAGGTGCGGCAGGTGATAGCGTGATTGGAGACATCAGGTATTCTCATTTTTGATGCGTGAAAGATCAACAATCAACCCGATCTCCCCTTCAGGAAATCCGGTAGCGCTGGCTGTTTCTTCAACGGAATAGCCATTCTTGATCATTTTGATTGCTTCATCATACTTACTCTGAGACAAATTGACATCTTTAAGTATTGGCTTACCATTAAAAGTTTCAATTTCTCGCGGAGATTTCCCTAATATGGCCTTAACTCTTTTTTCTTTGATGTCCAACTCGAGTGCAATCTCTTTGAGACTTTTGCGGCTATGTTCGAGAGTCTCCAAGAACTTATCTGCGGTATTTTGCGATTGGGCAATGATTATTTTTAGCTCCGAGATCATTTCTTGATGATTATTTACTTCATGATTTTTAATATTAGCATTTACGCGCCAAAGTAGAATTATAACAGCAAAAAACAGGGCTAAATCTATAACAATTTGTAAAACCATTGGATTTTGTATGTCCATTTCATACCTTGATATTTATATGTCCGCCTTCATCAGCAGAATCTCCTTCTTCGGCGGAAAGAAGTGCGGCAGCATCCCTATCTTGCTTATCTTTACCCTGCCGTTTTTCTTTTCGTTCTTCCCTTTCCTTAATTATTGCCTTTTCCGATTCATCTGCTTGTTTAACTTTTTCCCTTAATATTCGGTCTTGTTCGGAGAGCTGCATTTGAAAATACCGCTGCTGCATGTCTCCATGCTGCTGCTGAATTTGCTGCACTTTTTCAATAGGGTGTAGCTGCGTAAGTAATTGCTGCGCGTCTATTGCCCTGACCATGAATATCACCTCCTGTCAATTATTGTTCTAATGAAACAAGACAGGTTATTACCATGTAGATCGTCAGAATAACAGGATTTCTTAAATTTCCTTTCTTCTAGGTTTTTCGTTGCGATAAGGTAATCCTATTGAAATAGTGCTAAAGCTCTCTTCGCTGAACATATTGATTCGCGCATTATATTTATTTAATATAAGAAACGCGTTTAAAACTCCACGATCAATAGCACTATCCATAATTTCCTGTGAACCGGAATTTACGCACTCCATAAGCACATCAATAGATGCGGCAGGCAGAGCGTCACCGGAATTTTTTATAAAAACACTGACATATTTATTATCATGCTCGGTAGTAATGCTGAATTCCCTCATCTTACTTCCTCGCGCCCGAAACAATGCAAAACGAATCAATGCCCAAAAGGCCAATGATAATTCCGCCAGACTACCCTTAAAATCGGGGACATCATTATCCAGTCGAATATGTTTTTTGATGTCATGTTTAAAATCAAGATTAAAATCTACAAAGCGCATCTCTGCATTCATTAACTCAGAGATATTTATATTTTCTTCTCCTTTTGCCGCCAGTGCATAAAATTTAGCACCGATATCTTTAAAAACATCAAAAAAAGCTTCAGATTCATGGCTTACAGAACGAATATCTGTCCTTATCTGCTGTATTGCCTCCATCATCCCTGCCGATGCATCAGGATATGTCGCTTCCATTTTTTTAACTGTTTCTTCTATGCGACGCTGGAGCAGTTTCGTTCGTCCCATAATACCATTTAAAGGATTGGCAAAATTGTGCAGTATGCCTGGAATAAGCTCTTTGATGAAAGTAGCAGCAAATGCCTCTTCTAATTTCCGGTAAATCTCGCCATTATCCATTTTTTATATCTCTTTGACGTGAAAGCAATCGTTTGGTTAGATAATATATATCCATCAACATTAAAATTATTATCACATGATTATATAATTAGTGAAATAAACATTTTTAACAATGCCTTCGCCCAACATTTTGTCGAGTTCCCTGGCCATTTCATTTTTCAGCCTTTTGCGCTCTTCTAAAGATCTTAAAGCAACCGCGCTTTTGCCTCTAGCAGTTCGGTAAATTATTTCGCGTACATCTTTGTTGTTTACCAAATCGGCAACATTTCTATTATCGCTTATATCAATAGCAACATCGCAAATAAGAATTTTACTCTTTCCGCTTGTGTCTTTTAAATCAATTATAAAATCCTTAAAATGAATTGTAATCACTTTACCCGCTGACGAAATTATCGGGGCACCGGTATTGTTACTTTCAGTTGGGCTACCGGTAGTTTTACTTGCATTTTCAATTTCTTTACCAAAATTATTACTATCTGAAATAAGTATTTTTTCTTCGTTTTTCAAAGAATCACTTTGAGAAAAAAAGACCCATAGCCCTCCGGCGATTATTCCCCCAACCACTAATACCAACAAACTCAGGATTGAGACAAGAAAAATAAGTTTATTGCTTGCCCATTTTTTATCGGAAATAGGGGTAATTTCAGCAACGGAGTCAGTCTCACTTGACTCCCCAGGCATATCTATATCGGGAATATTTTCCAGAATGTCTAATTTTGCTTTTTGCATATAATTAACTACGCAGTCTATTATCTAGAAAAATTAACGATACTTTTCAAACGCAAAACCGCCTGCGCATGAAGCTGGCAAACACGCGATTCCGTTAAATCCATAACTCGACCTGCCTCTTTCATTGTCATCTCTTCATAATAATAAAGCGACAGTACCAGCCTTTCTTTTTCTGGTAATTGATCAATCGCTTGTTTGAGTTTATCCTTCACCTCCATTTTAACCAGCGAATTGAGCGGATTACCTTTACTTATTTCCTCCATGATGTCTTCCCGACTGAATCTTTCCAGATAGTCAGGCGGCAAATCTTCTGTGGATATTAAAGGAACACATCTTGCGTCATCCAGTAATTTAAAATAATCTTCCAGAGAAATATCAAGTTGTCCGGCAATTTCCTCTTCGCTGGGCGCCCTTCC
>JANXZU010000112.1 GCA_025355345.1 Syntrophaceae bacterium | reverse complement strand
AATGTTTCCGGCGGAATATTTTCCGGTCAGATCTTTGGTGACCAGGCATAACAGCAATGCCTTTTCTCCAGATTTGCTACCCAGAAGGATGATGCCCGATTCTATTTTGTCTCGCAGCTTATCACCAAAGTCACGCAGTATCTTCGCATCAGTGATAGATACTTCTACTGCCAGCACTTTCACACCGGCGATTAATTTTATCTGGTTTACTAAATCGCCGGAATCTTTGGCGGCCAGCTTTCCTTTGAGCACTTCAATTTCTTTTTCAAGTTCTTTGGTGTGCTTGAGCGATTTATCCAAGCGATCAGCGAGCTCCAGAGGACTTATCTTAAACAGGCCGGCTGCTTTTTTAAGCTCTTCTTCATCCTTTTGAATATGCGCCAGCGCTTCTTTGCCGGTTAACGCTTCAATTCTGCGCACGCCAGCGGCAATAGACGATTCGTGAACAACTATCAGCAAGCCGATATCTCCCGTACGCTGCACGTGTGTGCCACCGCAAAGTTCCATGCTCATCTGCCCCATTTTGACAATGCGGACCGTAGCGCCATACTTTTCATCAAATACGGCGGTTGCACCTGTTTTGAGTGCGTCTTCCAAAGCGCAAACTTCTGTTTGCACTTCCATATTCCTGCGGATCATATCATTAGCAATATTTTCCACCCGTTGCATTTCTTCATCGCTGATTTTGGAAAAATGGGTAAAGTCAAAACGCAGCTGCTCTGCCGTCACCTGTGACCCGGATTGTTTGATATGATCACCGAGCACAGCCTTAAGTGCGGCTTGTAAAATATGAGTACCGGAATGGTTGGCAGCAATAGCTTTACGTTTTTCCTCATCAATAATCAACATCGCCTTATCGCCGACTTTTATTTTCCCTTTCTGCACAAGACCCTTGTGAACGATAAATTTATCTATGGGCTTATTTGTATCCAGAACGACAAATTTAAAATCGGCGCCATCCAGATATCCCGTATCGCCTGCCTGTCCACCGGATGCACCATAAAATGAAGTTGTCGTGAGCACAATCTCTGCATTCTCGCCCTGATCGGCACTTTGCACGGATTTACCATTCATAAAGATGGCAGCAATATTTGAGTCTGCTTTCACCATACCTTCATAACCACAAAATTCCGTCGCAATACCGGAACTGGAAGCTTTAAGATAGCATTCAGCAACTGCTTCCTCACCGCTGCCCTTCCATGCGCCGCGAGCTCTTTGTTTTTGCTGTTCCATCTCAGTCTCAAAACCAGCGGTATCGAGCGTAAAACCATCGTGTTTAACGATATCTGCCGTCAAATCTGTGGGGAAACCAAAAGTATCATGGAGCTTAAACACAAGCGAACCCGGTAGAACCGATTTTCGCGCTTTTTTCAGTGAGGCTGTTTCTTCCTGCAAAATTCGCAGTCCGGCGTCAAGAGTTTCCATAAAACGCTGTTCTTCGTTGAGAATTACTTTTGTTATGTATGAAGCCTTCTCCACCAGATCTGGATAGACAGCTTTCATCATATCAATGACAATCTGAGCGCTTTCGTGCAAAAACGGTTTGTTGATGCCCAGCAGTTTCCCGTGACGAGCTGCCCGCCGCAGAATACGGCGTAAGACATAACCGCGCCCCTCATTGCTGGGCATAATGCCATCGCCGATTAAAAAAGTTACAGCGCGGCTGTGATCTGCAATAACCCGGATAGAAATATCGTTCTCATCATTCTTGCCGTAGGTTTTGCCGGAAGTTTTTTCCACAAGCCTGATAATGGGTGTAAAAAAATCGGTATCATAATTACTTTTGACTCCCTGAATAATAGATGTCAACCGTTCAAGTCCCATGCCTGTATCAATGCTGGGTTTGGCGAGCTGATTAAGTTTACCGTTTTCATCCCGATCAAACTGGGTGAAGACATTATTCCATATTTCCAGATAGCGATCGCAACCGCAATCCAGATCGCATCCGGAGCGGCCGCAGCCGGTGCCTTCGCCCTGATCATACATTATTTCAGAGCAGGGACCGCAGGGGCCGGTTTCACCCATCATCCAGAAATTGCTTTTTTCACCCATGCGCACAATACGCTCTTGCGGCACTTTCATTTTTGTAAGCCAGATTGCATAGGCCTCATCGTCGTCAGTATATATTGTTACCCAGAGTTTTTCTTTGGGCAGTTTGACAACGTCAATTAAATATTCCCATGCCCAGGCAATAGCTTCTTCTTTGAAATAATCGCCAAAGGAAAAATTGCCGAGCATTTCAAAAAATGTATGATGGCGCGAGGTGACGCCGACATTTTCCAGATCGTTATGTTTGCCGCCGGCGCGAGCGCATTTCTGGCAGGAAACCGCCCGCGTGTAGCCGCGATTTTCAAGGCCTAAAAAAGCATTTTTGAATTGAACCATACCCGCATTGGTGAAAAGCAGCGTGGGATCATCTTTCGGAATGAGGGACGAACTGGCTACCCTTGTATGCCCCTTCTCCTCAAAAAATTTTAAAAAACTCTCCCGTATTTCGTTGCCCGTTTTAAGCATTAATTTCTTCCTCTCCTGCCTTTCCCAGTTTATTCAAGATCAAGCCCGGCGTAAAACCACGTCCCATCAGGCTTTGAAATATTCTCTGTTTTTCTTTTATGTCAAGCGCAGCGGGTTTATTTTTAGCTGCCTTTTTTCTAATTAAAACAGCTATAGCCTCTTCTTCGGAAATTTCTAGCCGCGCTGCGGCGACAGAATCATCAATGAACTGCGCTGCTATGCCTTTTTCCCGCAAGCTGGCAATTATTTTGCGATTACCCCATAGCCTGTTTACTGCCAGATTGCGCGCCCAACCTGTAGCAAAAGACGCGTCATTTAGATACTTCAAATCGTGGAGTTTTTCCAGTGCTTCTTTAATGACAACTGCGGGAAAACCTTTTTCCCGCAGTTTCTTTTCCAGTTCCTTTTCCGAGTGCGGTCGCAGGGACAAAAGAAGAAAAGCCTTTTGCTTTGCTGCCGCTAGATCTAAAATCTTCACTTATCCTCTTCCTGCTCATTAGCTACGATACCCAACTTTGCGCGTACTTCACTTTCCACCACTACCATAATGTCAGGATTATCTTTTAAGAAAACACGTGAATTATCGCGACCTTGTCCTATTCTGTCACCCTTGTAGGAATACCATGCTCCGCTTTTCTCAACGATGCCGTTTTCGGCTGCCAGATCCAGCACATCTCCTTCGCGCGAAATACCTTCACCAAAGATGATGTCAAATTCCGCTTCTCTGAAGGGCGGGGCCAGCTTGTTTTTTACTACTTTAACCTTGGTTCGAAAACCGATCACTTCCTGACCGTTCTTGATGGATGTCATTTTACGAATATCGAGCCTCTGGGAAGAGTAAAATTTTAGGGCATTACCACCGGTGGTAGTTTCCGGATTGCCAAAAAAGACACCAATTTTCATGCGCAGCTGATTGATAAAAATAACGGTTGTTTTGGATTTGCTGATGCTGCCAGTCAATTTGCGTAATGCCTGTGACATAAGCCTTGCTTGCAGGCCCATCTGCGCGTCGCCCATTTCGCCTTCCAGTTCGGCCTTGGGAACGAGGGCGGCCACGGAATCGACAACCAATACATCAAGCGCGCCGCTGCGAACAAGTGTTTCGGCAATTTCGAGGGCCTGCTCACCGGTATCCGGCTGGGATATAAGAAGTTCATCAGTATTAACGCCGATTTTCTTGGCATAAGTGACATCCAGGGCGTGTTCGGCGTCAATATAGGCCGCAATGCCGTCTTTCTTTTGCGCTTCCGCGACAATATGCAGGGCCAGTGTAGTCTTGCCGCCTGATTCCGGCCCATATATTTCAATAACTCTTCCGCGAGGAACACCAAAAGTCCCCAGCGCTATATCGAGACTAAGCGATCCGGTGGAAATCGCCGGAACATCGGCAACCCGATCCGAACTGCCCAATTTCATAATAGAGCCCTTGCCAAACTGCCTTTCAATCTGTGTGATCGCTAAATCAACAGCTTTTGATCTATCTAAATCTGCACACATATGTAACCTCCCTCATCCCTTTTATTTTTACAAAAAATTGTTTTTTAACATTTTATTCACTCATGAAAAACTCGCCAGTTTTGTATAAACCGCACCCTGCGGAGTAAGTTTGCTTTGAAACAAGATCAATTCATTGCAGCCAAAACTGCCTCCGGCAAAATCACCGTGCTTATTCAAGGTCTCACTAAGGCCTGTCATGCTAGACTGATCTTTAATGCGACCTAAAGTCAGATGCGCCCGAAAAGGACGATCATTGCAGGGGAAGCCGATACTTGCAAAATCACTATCGAGCTGCTTTTGGAGGATTGAGAGCTTTTCTAGATCGCCTGCAACGCCGCACCAAAGCAATCGCGGCCTGCGGGCATCCGGGAAAACACCAATATTTTCAATTTTCAAGTTTAGTGATGATGCCAAAGCTGTCCGGTTTTGCACGACAGAGCTAATATTTGTTACATCCTCCATAGAAATATCGCCGAAAAATTTCAAAGTCAGATGTTGTCCCTGTGGTTTTGTCCAGCTCATACGACCGTTGATCTCGTTCTTTAATTTTTCCTGAAGGCGGGACAGCGCCTGTAAAATATCTTCAGGAGGAACTATTGCCAGAAAAGCACGAATATTTTTATCCGTATCAGACATTTATTTTTCTTTCCCCTGCAGAAAGTCTTTCAACATAATCAATGCGGCTTCCGCAAAGACATGTTTGTTTCTTCGGCGATCCCAGCGAAAATTGTAATGGCGGCAAATGGTCTTATGGGAATCGGCCAGCGCCAGATAAACAGTACCGACAGGTTTTTCCGGAGAGCCACCTGTTGGCCCGGCAATGCCCGTGGAAGAAATCCCCAGGTCGGTTCCGGAAAGCTTGCGCACACCTTCAGCCATCAGTCGTGCCGTTTCCTCGCTGACTGCTCCGTACTTTTCGATGACTTCTGCCGGAACACTAAGCATTCCGATTTTGGCCGTGTTGCTGTATGTCACTAATCCGCGTTCCAGATAATCCGAACTCCCCGATACATCGGTGAGGCGATTCGTAATCAAGCCGCCCGTGCAGGATTCAGCTATGGCGATTGTCTTTTTGCCTTCAGTTAGAAGACCGGCGATTACTTCTTCCAGTGTTTTCTCTCCGTAGGAAAAAATATAGTCTTGCAGGCGGAAGGTAACTTCATCCTGTGCCTTTTGCAGATTATTTTGCGCTTCATCCTGAGTTTTGTGGCGGGAAATCAAAACTACATGATTCTCGGGGAAAACAGGGTAAAAGCCTACATTAACACGCATTGCGGCAAAATCAATATCTTTAAGACGCTCATCCACTGACGCCTCGGAAAGCCCGAAAGTTTTGATGGTCTGTTTGGCCAAATATTGATCAGGATTTGGAAAATATCTTTGCAGTACCGGGATAACCCCTTCAGGCACCATCCTCTGAGTTTCATGGGGGACTCCGGGAGTAACAAAAATCAATTTATCTTTTATCCGCAAAACAAACCCTGCGGCAGTGCCTACCGGGTTGGCGATAATCTCTGCTCCCTGCGGGAACATCGCCTGCTTGGCGTTATTTTCCACCCAGCGTAAATTGTATTTAGCAAATCTGTCTTTGATGCCCTGCAAAACAGTTTCATCAGTGTATAATGGCAGCCCGAAAGCATGGGCGATTGCGGCTGTGGTGATATCATCGGCAGTGGGGCCAAGCCCGCCTGTGCATATGACAACATCAGTCAGCGTCAGCAGATAATTCAACCGGTTTTTGATGGCGTCAAAATTATCTCCAACCGACATCATTGCTTCCACCTGCCAACCCTGCAGATTGATTTCACGCGCGATGAATGATGAATTGATATCGGCAGTACGTCCGCTCATCAATTCATTACCTATTGTCAGAATAGAAGTTATCATAAAATACCTGAATAATTTAAAGCTAACATAATGACACCGGCATAAATTCCTGCGGCAACATCATCGATTACAACACCCCATCCGCCTGGTAAATTTTGCAGATGGCGGACGGGAAAAGGCTTCCAGATATCAAAAATACGAAAAAGAACAAAGGCAGCACAGATACTCAATCCGGTTATAGCAACCGGCAGCATAGCTACCTGAAAGCCGACGATTTCATCAATGACTATACGTTGATCATCTTTCTTTGAATAAATTCTTTCCGCGCGCCCCGAAATATAAATGGCTAATGCGATTAAAAAAATGACAAAAAGAAGTCTAGCAGGCAAGATCAGCGGCAGGCATAAAAGGGAAATTGGAATGCCAACCAATGTACCCATTGTCCCGGGAGCAAAAGGTGACAGTCCGGAACCAAAGCCTGTTGCCAATAACTTGATTATCTTTTCGCTTGTGGCCATGCTATTATCCTATCAAGAAAAGAAAATTCATCAAATATAGAACGATCGTTCTATACCATACCATTTTTGAAAGTCAAGTGTTCTGTGATAAAAAATACAAAGAAGTATGATGAACCAGTAAAAAGTCCAACAATCGTCATACCGGCGCAGGTCGGTATCCAGAAGTCATTA
>JANXZU010000106.1 GCA_025355345.1 Syntrophaceae bacterium | reverse complement strand
TAACGAAAAAATCAGCCGGAGCGTAAGCGATCGGCTGTATTGACCTTGTTCTGCAACAATATTCTTTAGTTTACGATGAATGAGGGAAACACCTCCTGAGAGGATCAATACTACAAGCAACTTAACTACGCCTAGTCGTGTTTATATTTTGGTAATTTGTCGCAATCGATCGGATTTTTTTTATATTTAGCCCTGTAGGCTCTTAATGCTTTCATCATTTGGTCACCACATTCATTAAAATCCTTTGAGATATCGGCTGATGTATTTCCCCCCTTGATTAGGTCTAAATTACCATCATAAAATATTTTTAATCCACAGTATGTTATATTTAAGTGCTGGCGATCCATATCTTTCAACTCACCATATTCGTATTTTTCACATCTCATGGCTAATGCGTAATTGTTATATGTAAAAACGGACAAAATTATAACTACAATTATTAACACGATTTTTTTCATAACCCCTCCGCATTTTTATTAGATACTGAATATAACGATCTTCAATGGAAATCTACTATAAAAAAGAAATTAATTCCTGATTACTTTCAGGAAGGCATAAACACAAATCCAATCACTAACTGTTCAAAAGCAATGAACCAGCAGAACGGAAAAATCAGCCGGAGCGAAGCGATCGGGTGTATTGTTTTTGTTAGCTCTTTTTTTTATTCATTAAAGTTGACAAGGCTTTCGTTAATTCAGCCTCATCTTTCAAGGCTTGTGATAATCTTTCAGATAGCTCACTTAATACGACTCTAATACTTCCTGCTAATTCGAGGCATTGCTCATCTGTTAGTACATGCACACCTTCACTCAAGGCAGAGTGCAAGTGAACTGGTATAGTTATAGCGGACACCTCGAAAAGAGTGATATAGCAAATAAACTATTTGAGGTGAGAGATGACAACAAAGAGAAAGAGTTATTCAACGCAATTTAAAATTGACGCCGTGAAACTTGTAACCGAGGAAGGCTACAAAATATCAGAAGCCGCTCGGAATCTTGAAATCAACCCGAATGTTCTCCGCAGATGGAAGGATCAGTTAAAAGTCGATGGCGACCAGGCATTTCCAGGCAAAGGGCATATGACGCCGGAAAAAGAGGAACTGGACCGTTTGCGAAAAGAAAATAAGCGGCTTCGGATGGAGCATGAAATCTTAAAAAAAGCCGCGGCCTTCTTTGCAAAAGAGTCAATGTAAGATATGACTTCATCCGGCAGCAACAGAAGGCTTATCCCATAACCGTTTTGTGCAAAGTTATGGAAGTCAGCCGGGGCTCGTATTACCAATATTTGAAAACGGATCACACAATGAAGATAGATAATGATTTTGAATTATTATCGGAAGTCCGGCGGATCCACAAAGAAACGAGGGGTTCCTATGGTTCTCGCAGAACATCCACAGGACTCCGTTCTCGGGGGTATGACGTAGGCCGGTATCGCGCCCGTACCCTGATGAAAAAAGCCGGTGTGACTGTAAAACACCGCCGGAAGTTTAGAGTGACAACGGACAGCAAGCACAACTTGCCCGTGGCGCCTAATCTTCTGGCACGAAATTTTCAAGTGGATCGACCAAATACCGTATGGTGCAGCGACATAACCTATCTGTGGACGATGGAGGGCTGGCTATATCTGTCAACGGTAATCGATCTGTTCTCGAGAAAAGTTGTCGGTTGGGCAATGAGCAACCGCATAAATGCATCACTTGCCACGGAAGCTCTTTCTATGGCTTATTGGCGACGGAAGCCGGAAAAGGGATTGATACATCACTCTGACCGCGGCAGCCAATATGCTGGCGGTGATTACCAGAATCTTTTGGGGAGCTATGGCATGATCTGCAGCATGAGCCGAAAGGGCGATTGCTGGGACAATGCTGTTGCGGAAAGTTTCTTTCACAGCATGAAAACAGAGTGGACTACCGGGATGCTTTATCGTAACCGTTGCGATGCGCGAAGTGATGTGATTCATTACATTGAGATGTTTTACAACAGCAATCGCCTGCATTCGTATTTGAATTACAAAAATCCGAATGATTTTGAAAAGAATTTTATGTGGGCAAAAGCCGCTTAACCGAGTGTCCGTTTTTACTTGACCAGATCA
>JANXZU010000038.1 GCA_025355345.1 Syntrophaceae bacterium | reverse complement strand
TTTTACCGTTAGGTTTTGGTTTTACGCGTACAAACATGACGTCATTATAGCAGAAGAAAAAGGGAAGTCAATGACTATTTTCTCTGGGGCACTACACTTTGCCGAAAATATCAACATCATTAGATGTCCGGTCAAGGCTCTTCCAGTTCGGCAGGTGTTTTATCCTCGAGCAGAACTTCGTCAGATGCACCGGGCAATATTTCCACGGCACGCAGTTTATTCTGAATGGTTTTTGATTTCTTCCGGGCATCATCCACTGAATTGGCAGCCTGTTCCAGCCGCTTATGCACAGCATCGAGCGTATCACCAAACCGGCCAAAGGCCGATTTTACTTCACCCAGCACTTTCCAGACTTCACTAGAACGCTTCTGGATGGCCAGGGCGCGGAAGCCCATTTGCAGGCTGTTCAACAGTGCGGCAAATGTGGTCGGACCTGTAATGACAATGTGGTATTCACGCTGTAGCATCTGCACCAGAGCAGTCCTGCGGATGACTTCGGCATAAAGACCTTCGGACGGCAAGAACATAATGCCGAAATCAGTGGTCTTGGGCGGCGCCAGATATTTCTGCGATATATCTTTGGCTGCTTTTTTAATACTTGCTTCGAGTTGCCTTACAGCATCGTCGGCGGCAACCGTATCGGCCTTTTCCTGCGCGTCTTGCAACCTCTGATAATCTTCCACCGGAAATTTGGCGTCCACCGGAATCAGCACGTGATCGTCTGGCGAATCATTCTTTCCGGGAAGTTTGATGGCAAATTCAACAAGCTCGCTGCTATTCTCTTTAATCTTTACATTCTTGGCGTATTGCTCAGGTGAGAGGATTTCTTCCAGAAGAGCGCCTAATTGTACCTCACCCCACGTGCCGCGCGTTTTAACATTAGTGAGCACCTTCTTTAGGTCACCAACGTCCGAGGCCAGATTGCGCATATCGCCCAATCCCTGATGGACTTGTTCGAGCCGCTCCGAGACATGTTTGAAAGCTTCACCTAATCTTTTTTCCAGCGTGCTTTGCAGCTTTTCATCGACTGTTTCCCGCATGCGGTCAAGCTGCTTAGTGTTGTCATCCTGAATTTGTTTTAGTTTTTCATCAACCAGTTGACCAACCGCCGCCATTTTCTGTTCCACTGAATCACTAAATGATTTGAGCGAGACGGTTAGCTCTGCCCTTTCCTGATGCGCGCCTGTTTTGATTTCGGCGCGGAAATTGGCAATTTCATCACGGACGGAACGGTCAGTTCTTTCCTGCGAACTTTGCAATGAGTCCAGCTTGTTTGAAAGCGGTGAGATATCGACAGATCTTCGTTTTGACAGCCATAATTGCAACGCAATCAAAACCATCAGACATGCCAGAATAATGTATAATAGAATTTCCATCTAATCCATCAATCTGTAGGGGCACGATGCATCGTGCCCCTACACTTTATTTCTTCAGTCCGGCTTGCGAAACTCTGTTGTAATTTCCATTGAGAGTTCACGACAGAGAAAGTGGCAATCTAAATGAACTCTGATACTTAATAGATTGCTTCGGTCATTGCACTTCCTCGCAAAGACATTACGTCACAGTCTCTTGCGCAGGGTTCCACTCTTTAAGACCAATGCTTCACGCCTTTAAAATACTCGTCGAAAATCCTTATCTTTCATAATTGTGGTGAAAGCCAAATCCACCAGCCGATAAGAGCGTCTTTCCAGGTCCGCCTCATTGGTAGTTGTGGTTGCGGCCATCTTTACAGTAAAATCTTTTTCTAATTTTGTTACGCCATTTTTATATAAGAAAACTTTAAAACGGAATTCCTGATCGGTAAGAGATGTCAGGGTCAGCCCGAATTCCGGTACGCCTTTGGCTGTGCGTGCCGCTTCTGGACCTGGATCATAACCGTAACCCCACCCGTACCTGTGATGGTAGCCACGAGGACGCGTGTCGCCGCCATAGTTGTAATCAACAATATTTACCCCGATATGGCGGAAGGCTTTTTTGAAGCAAGACCAGTAATAACTTTCTAATTGGGCATCTCCCTCGTACATATATTTACTGTCGGTGCTGTTATAACTCCAGGCTTTAGTGTTTCCGGCCTGATTGGTAAAGCCTACTAAAATCAACTTCTTCCCTTTATAGTGGCCGTAATCGCCGGAGCCGAATGAAGGTGAATATTTGCCCTGTTTCATCAGTATTTTGCTGCTACCAGCGCCGCATCCCGTGAGAAAAAGACCGATAATGCAAACCAGGATTATACTTTCCCACTTAATATTGTTCCTCATTTCTTAGATACCTCCTTTAATAAAGTTATTAAGCAAAGTGACTTATTTGAATTTACTTCTAAATATAGCGGCTAAAAGATGGAAGTGTCAAGCAAAATTAAGGTAAAATTAAATATCTGTCACACTCCTATGGGAATATTGTATAAGTAGTATAAGAAGTAATATCAAGTTGCTTTCAAAACCCAGCTGTGCGGGATAGTTCGGCCAACCAGTTTCAAATTCTGAAACTGTGGTCTCACTGAATAAACTATGAATTTTTGAAAGCTTACTTGGTATTATGCCCGGCAAATAAACCTTAATGAGACTCGCTGAAAACCAATGAAGTGAATAACCTAAAGGTCACTATAGGTTTGAAGCGCACTGAAACTTTCAGAACGAACTATCCAATAGCAACAAGCTATTGGGAATTATCCTAAGTGCGAAGCTAAGTAGGGTTAATGTTTGATAGCAACTTGGTATAAAATTCCTTTTAAGAAGAGTTAAAAGAATGCACAATCCATTTCAGGAAAAGATCGAAGAGCTCGAAAGCGATGTGAATTACATAAAGCTTGCGCTGGAAGGTGATGTCACCGCTCTTGAGGCGCTTATCTTGAGGCACCAATCTTGGATTTTTAATATTGCCCTGAATATGACCGGAGAAATCCACCGGGCGGAAGATGTAACGCAGGAGATTTTGATTAAAACCATTGCCAAGCTCTCGACGTATGATGAGCAAAAGGCAGCGTTTCGGACGTGGCTATACCGGATTGTCGCCAACCATGTCATCAACATGAAGGAAAGTAAAAAAGAGCAGTTCTTTGCCGCGCACTCCGAAAGCCTTGATTTCGGCACATACGCTCTCAACCTGCCCGATACAAAAAAACTTGCCCCGATGCATGATAGAGAAATTCTCGACGAAACCAAGAACTACTGCACGTTATGTATATTGCTGTGTCTGAGCAGGATGGAGCGAATGGTGCTGATTCTGGGAGCAATCTTTGACGTTACTGATCGAATCGGAGCAGAAATTTGCGATATTTCGCGGGCCAACTTCCGAAAAATCCTCTCCCGCTCACGCAAAAAAGTTGCCGCTTATTTTCAGAAAAATTGCAGCCTTTTTGATGAGCGTAATCCCTGTAAGTGTAGTGAGCAGGTGAGTTACCTGATTAAATTGGGCATGATTAAGCCTGATGACATGAATGTAAAACACGGCTCAATGGGGTCAATAAGAACTGTCCTGGGAAAGACCATTACCGATATAGAAAATTCATATTCCGAATTTCTTGAGCTATATCAGGACCAGCCGTTTTTTAAAGGGCCGGATATGGTTATCTGGCTCAAAGACTTAGTGAAACTCCAATTACGCAAGTGAAACGTAGCGTAATTGGCAAGTTGAACTATCCCGCAAAGCGGGATTTGAAAATGAGGAGGGATAAAAATGATTAATGCGGAAGAGTTTTGTAGCCTTTGGCTGCCGGCGTGGACAGGTAATAAGCCGGAAAAACTAATAAACTTTTATGATAGCAATGCTTACTACTCTGATCCCACTATTCCAAAAGGATTAAAGGGGCACGATAAAATATTGCCCTATTTCAGGAAACTGCTTGAGCATAATCCTAACTGGCGCTGGACGACTGAAGAAATATTCCTCGGCGAAAAGGGCTTTACGCTTAAATGGAAAGCCGTCATCCCCGTAAGAAATACAGAGGTCATTGAATACGGGATGGACATAGTTGAATTGATCGATGATAAAATTACTAGGAATGAAGTCTATTTCGATACTCTGAACTTAATCACCGCCATTCGAAATAAGTAGCTGAACTATTCCGCAAAGCAGAGATGTAAAAATGCAGGAGGATGGATAAATGATTAATCAGGAATTGCTTGCCCCATGCGGCCTTTATTGCGGTGTCTGCGGCATATATTGCGCTTCAGAGAGTGGCGATGAGCCGCTGAAAGAAAAACTTGCTAAAGCCTATGGTGACACACCGGACAAAATTAATTGTAAGGGTTGTCGCTCGAATTCGGTTTACTGGTATTGCGCGGTTTGCGCCATTAAAAGTTGCGTCATAGAAAAAGGATACGTTGGCTGCCATCAATGCAATATATTCCCCTGCGATAAGATCGAAAATTTTCCGGTACCGGAGGGCAAGAAAAACATTCTGCGCGCCATCCCACGCTGGAAAGAGCTGGGTACGGAGGCGTTTATCAAAGGCGAAGAAAAACTTTTTTCCTGCGATAATTGCGGCGCCAAACTTTTCCGCGGGGCCAGAAAATGCCGCCAGTGCGGAACAATAAAGGGATGAGGAAATATTTAGCCCTATAACAAGAATTCATAGAGGCATTGTCGCTATTGGCGAAAGCAGCTTCAAAATCGTCATACCTGTCGTAGATGGCCCCACTGTGACCCTATAGTGCCCTTCAGGGTATTCAGGTTATTTATGTTGCGAAAGCCGGTATCCAGAAGTTGCTTAAATTACGGGATTTACCCTGAATGACCTTCGTCGCACTTCGCTAGCGCGGAATGACAACAATGTTAATTGAATTGGAGTTTCGCAATTTAAGTCTTACGCAAGAATTGTTTATTGTTTCTGGATAGCAGTATCCAGTTTAGTATCTTTCGAATACAATATATTTACTCATCAGCTCAAAATGTTTATCCAGCGAATAAAGGAGCAAATTATTACCGCGGACATTTTGCACTATGATCAAGTCGGGAATACCGATATTGTTGAGGCCGTTTCTCAAATTAGTTTCCTGAAAATCAATGATTTCTGCCCAGTCAATTTTAATGGCTGTGTTTTGGATGGCCATCAGTATTTTAATCAAAGCATTCTCTTTTTTAATTCTTAGAATTGGGATTAATTCACTGAGGATTAGATTGTTGATACATATTTGGTTCCTGTCGATTAATTCGTCCAGTGCTGCGGCTTCTTTCCTGCCGCGAAAATATTCAATCCATACAGAAGAATCAACCAGTATGCTTTTCATCTTTTCCTCAAGACGTTAAGGTCAATATTCAGATCAACTTTCCCGTAATACTTCTTTAAATCTTTGATCTTTTCTTTTTCGATCAAATTTAACAAAGCAATTTTGATAACGCCCGTCTTTGTTTTTTCCTTGGTCAGTTTCATGGCCTCGCCAATGAGTTGATCTGGTAAAATCAATGTTGTTCTCATGACATAAAACCTCCTAATGTGCATATTATAATATTATGTATATGCATTGTCAATAGATATTATATGCATATATTGCAAGTTGCTTTATTGCGTGCTTTTCGGTATACACGCTTCATCTGCTGTAACTCAGTCAGATCAAAATATTGTAAATATCAAGGTAAAATCATGGCGGATAGAATTGAAGTCGGATTTAAAGAAGGCATTCGCGACGCGTTGGGTGAAAAAACTCAAAAGCGCATTATCGATAATCTGGCGCTGGCAGTCGTAAAAGTTGCCACGATCGAAGTATATACCATTGCCGGTGAACTAAGCGCTGCCGAATTGCATGAAGTTGCCGTGGGACCACTCTCCGATCCTATCATTCAGGAATTCTCGATTAATAAGCCACTGGCTAAAAGTTTCGATTGGCTTATTGAAGTTGGTTTTCGTCCCGGTGTGACCGACAATGTCGGCAAAACCGCCCGTGAAGCAATCACGCTTTTGTTAGGTGAAAATATCGGCGCACGCAAAGTCAGCGTTTATACGTCCCGCCAGTATTTAATCAGCGGTAGAATTTCTCAGGCCGATGCGGGAAAAATCGCCGCAGATGTTTTGGCCAACGATTTGATCGAACGCCATCAGGTAATCGGCGTAAGCGGCTTTGATTTTAGTCATGGTATTCCCGCCCATGTTCCGCAGGTGCTGGGCAAAGATAAACCACAGGTAGTCCAAATCAATCTGGCGAAAGTCGATGCGAAAGGCCTTTTGAAAATCAGTCAGGAAAAACTTCTGGCTCTTAACCTCGAAGAGATGGAAGCCATTGCCCGCTATTATAAAAACCCCGCAGTGATCAAATCCCGCAAAAAATTCGGCCTTGATGAAAGCACAACCGATGTGGAACTGGAATGTTTGGCGCAGACATGGTCGGAGCACTGCAAACATAAAATCTTTAACAGCAGGATTGATTATTCCGACGGCCGCAACAAATTAAAAATCGATTCGCTTTTCAAAAAATACATAAAAGGCTCGACCGCCAAAATCCGCAAGACCAAAGGCAAGAAGGATTTCTGTCTTTCTGTGTTTGTGGATAACGCGGGTGTCATCAAATTCAATAACGATCATAATCTGGTTTTCAAGGTGGAGACACACAATTCACCATCCGCCTTGGATCCATACGGCGGAGCTCTTACCGGAATAGTTGGTGTTAACCGCGATCCATTTGGCACAGGCATTGGAGCGAAACTAATTTTCAACACGGATGTGTTTTGCTTTGCCTCACCTTTCCATAAAAAGAAACTGCCGCCCCGCATTCTACATCCCCGGCGTATTTATGAAGGTGTACGTGAAGGTGTGGAGCACGGTGGCAACAAAAGCGGTATTCCCACAATCAATGGCAGCCTCGTTTTTGATGAGCGATTTTTAGGCAAACCGCTGGTGTACTGCGGTACAGCCGGAATTATGCCCGCAAAGATCAACGGCAAGCCCACGCATGGCAAGGAAATTAAACCAGGCGATATTATCATCATGACCGGCGGCAGAATTGGCAAAGACGGTATTCATGGCGCGACTTTTTCATCGGAGGAACTGCACGAAGGATCGCCTGTCACCGCCGTGCAGATCGGCGACCCGATCACACAAAAGAAAATGACGGATTTTCTGCTTGTGGCCCGCAACCGCGGCCTATACCGCGCCATCACCGATAACGGCGCAGGAGGATTGTCTTCGTCAATTGGCGAGATGGCGACTTATTCCGGTGGGTGCGAAATAGATCTGGCCCTGGCTCCCTTAAAATACGCCGGCCTTCAGCCCTGGGAAATTCTCGTCTCTGAAGCTCAGGAGCGCATGACGCTGGCGGTTGATCCGCAAAAAGCAGGCGAGCTTTTGGAACTTGCCCGCAAGATGGGTGTGGAAGCAACAGCCATGGGCAAGTTTACCAAGTCTGGAATATTTCATTGCCGCTATGACGCAAAGACTGTGGCCTATCTGGATATGGATTTTCTTCACGACGGCGTGCCGCAAATGAAACTAGTGGCCAAGTGGAAATCCCCTAAAAATGCCGAGCCTGTTTTTACCGAACCTGCAACTTTAACCAAAGCTTTTACTCAGATGCTTTCGCGTTTGAATATCTGCTCCAAAGAAGCGGTTGTCCGTCAGTACGATCATGAAGTTCAGGGCGGCTCCGTAATCAAACCAATGGTGGGAGCGCAAAATGACGGCCCGTCGGATGCGGGTATTGTACGGCCGATTCTTGATTCCATGGAAGGTGTGGTTGTGGCGCACGGCATCTGCCCGCGTTATAGCGACATTGATACTTATCACATGACAGCCTGTGCCATTGATGAAGCTATTCGCAATGCCGTGGCAGTGGGTGCTGATCTGGATCATCTGGCGGGTATCGATAACTTCTGCTGGTGTGATCCGGTGAAGTCTGTAAAAACTCCCGATGGTGAATATAAGCTGGCGCAGCTGGTGCGCTCGAACATGGCCATTTACGATTACACCACCGCCTTTGGCGTACCTTGTATTTCCGGCAAAGACAGCATGAAAAACGACTACTCTATAGGCAAGACAAAAATCTCTGTGCCGCCGACACTGCTTTATTCCGTAATCGGCAAGATCAAGGATGTGCGCAAAGCCGTGACGATGGATGCCAAACGGCCGCAGGATCTGATTTATATTATCGGCGAAACCCTTGACGAACTGGGCGGCTCCGAATGGTTTGCACAGCATGGAGCAGTAGGCAATAAGGTGCCGCAGGTGGATGTGAAAAAAGCCATCAAAAAATACCGCGCCCTGCACAAAGCCATCCAGGCAGGCCTTGTGGCATCCTGCCATGATTGTTCCGATGGCGGCTTGGGCATCGCGCTGATCGAAACCGCTTTTGCCGGTGGCCTGGGCATGAACGTGGATTTGAAAGATGTTCCCTACCGCGGCAAGAAACGCAACGACTATGTTTTGTTCTCGGAAACGGCCAGCCGCTTTGTGGTGACTATCCATCCAAAAGATCAAAGCAAATTTGAAAAGATTATGGCCGGAAACGTGATTGCCGAAATCGGCTTTGTCGCACGCGACGGGCTCTTCCAGATAACGGGACTTTCTGGCAAACAGATTATTAAAGAAAAAATTAGCAAACTCAAAGACGCGTGGCAAAAGCCGCTTAATTTTTAGACAGGATATAATTTATGATCAGCAAGGTAAAAGCAATAGTCCTCACCGGTAACGGCACCAACTGTGAAATGGAAATGGCTCACGCCTGCAAATTGGCCAGGGCCGATGGAGTTGATATTGTCCATATTAGTGAATTGCTTTTTGGTGAGAAGCGTTTAACAGATTATAATTTTCTTAACCTGCCGGGTGGTTTTTTAGACGGTGATGATCTGGGCTCTGCCAAAGCCGGAGCAAACCGCTTCTTGCATGCCCGAATCGCTGATTCAAATGAAATGCTCATCGAGGAGTTGCTGAAATTTATTTCCGCAGGTAAATTGATTCTGGGTATCTGCAACGGATTTCAACTCATGGTTAAACTGGGATTGCTGCCTGCACTGGATGGTAACTTTACTTCACAAAGCTCGACTCTGACGTTTAACGATTCGGGTCGGTTTGAAGACCGCTGGGTTTATCTCAATGCCAACACTCAAAGCCCCTGTGTTTTCACCAAAGGTATTGATGTTGTCTATTACCCCGTGCGGCATGGCGAAGGGAAGTTTGTCCCGAAAAGCGAAGCCATTCTTGAACAAATAGAAAAAAAGAATTTAGTCGCACTTCAGTACAGTACTGCTGAAGGTGCCGCGACAATGGACTATCCCGCCAATCCCAATGGCGCAGTTCATGCTATCGCCGGACTTTGTAATGAAACAGGCAGGCTTTTTGGTTTAATGCCGCATCCCGAAGCATTTCTGCACCGCACCAATCACCCCCGCTGGACAAGAGAAGAACTGCCGGAAGAAGGCCAGGGTCTGGCCATTTTCCAAAATGCTGTCAACTTTATCCGCAGTAATGAATTTTAGTTAACGGACTACTCACTCGCCTCAACAATACCGCTTGACATTACTACTGCGTAACAGTAGTATATTGCCATGATTATGTCCTTTAAATCAAAAGAAACTAAACTTATATGGGATGGAGAAATATCAAAAAAGTATCCTCCTCAGATACAGGGCATAGCAAGACGTAAACTGAGAATGTTAAATAATTCTTTTTCCTTGAATGATTTAAGAGTGCCACCTTCGAATCATCTTGAACTTCTGAAAGGCAAAAGAAAAGGTCAACATAGTATAAGAATTAATGATCAGTGGCGAATATGTTTTGAGTGGATAAATGGAAATGCTCACAATGTTGAAATAATTGATTACCATTAAAGGAGATAGTCATGAAAAACCTTGCCAATATACATCCAGGCGAAATTATTGATAAAGAATTTTTATGCCCGTTAAATATTTCTGCCTATCGCTTGTCCAAGGAAATCAACCTTCCTCAAACAAGGATTTCAGAAATTATTAAAGGTAAAAGACGAATTACTGCGGACACTGCTTTGAGGCTAAGTAAATTTTTCGGGAACAGCCCGCAATTTTGGCTTGGTCTTCAAAATGATTATGATTTGGAAGAGGAAACTAATATTTTAAAAACTGAATTAAATAAAATTCATCGTTATGCTGAATTAATAAATACCAGCAAAAACCGTGCGGCCAATTTGATACCTTGATTTTTATTCGGCTTTTTTCCCGATGATATCTATAATAGTAATTTCCGGCGGCGCAAAGATGCGCACCGGTGGGCCCCAAGTGCCTGTGCCACGGCTGACATAAAGCAACTTGTTCTTGCCCAGCTCGTAATATCCGTAGTTATTTTCAAAAAATAGTCGTGTGATGAATCTAAAGGGAAATATCTGGCCGCCATGAGTATGGCCGGATAGCTGTAGATTAAAATTTTCCTTCTCATTGACAAATGGCTGATGTCTTAATAACAAGATAAATCCTTTAACCTGTCCGGAAGAGGAAAGTTTTTCATAAAAGCCTTTATCTTTTACTATTCCCATTCTCCGTCCGGTTATATCGTCTGCGCCAAAAATAGTAAGGCCTGCAACCTGTCTGACTTCATCGCGCAGAACCTCAAAGCCTGCTTTTGAAGTAAATTCCAGAGATCGTTTTATTCCGGCGTAATATTCATGGTTGCCCATGATCGCGTATTTACCAAATGCTGGTTTGATAGTGATAAATTGCCGCGCTTCGGGCATTACATTATCCAGTTCTCCATCGAGCAAATCCCCGGTAGAAACAAGAATGTCAGGATTAGCCTGCCTGACTATATCAAGAAGCTTATGAAGGCGCTGTTCCCGGATTATTAATCCCACATGCACATCGGATATCTGAACAATGCGGATTTTGCCATCATTAGGTAAAAAATGTTCGGTTTTAACTTCCAGATTTTTAACATGGATTCTTTGAGCATCGAAAAAACCATAAACGACAAGGACAAAGGAGAGAAAAACAGCCACGCTAAAAAAGATGATGCCCAGTGGCATACTTTTACCGCCCGGGTAAAAATACGTAACTAAATATCTAATAATATCGAAGGAAAAGTTTAACAGGAAAAAGAGGAAAATAAAAGCCATCCAGAGATAACCGATATAAGCGACTGCCTTTGCTATTTCTTCCAAGTGCAGGTTTTCGGCTACTCTTACCAGTATAGGTGCCAGAATCAGCAAAATAAGCAAAACTACAACTATAATTTGTACTGCCGCAGGAAATTGGAAAATACTTCTTACCCGGGCAAACGCGTAAAAATTAATGCCTCCGTAAAGACACAAAAACGTCAAAAGAAAAATAATCATGGGAAGTTCCATATTGAATATTTGTCAGCCTAAGCCTTCCCCTCTTTTGTAGCATGGAAGGCGCACTTTGATATTGGAAACTAATGGAAAATAGTGTGGAAGTCAATATTTAAGGTTGGTCAAATGTAATACCAAGTTGCTTTCAAACATTAAGATTTGAATTTTTGAAATCTTACTTGGTATTATGCAAAATCAATCAATGTCTTTACGTCTTATGCCTAATTGGTATAATAGCTTGACAAGGAAAAACCCTTAAGATAAATACCGAAAATACCGTTCTTAACGTAATCTTGATTTTCAATGGATGCCGATGTAGCTCAGCCGGCAGAGCAACTGATTCGTAATCAGTAGGTCACCAGTTCGATTCTGGTCATCGGCTCCAGACAAATTAGTTAGTTATGAACAGATAATTACTTCTTTTCTGTTGGTTATTGTGAAACTCCAATTCCACAGCGTAGCAACCTAAATAACCTAAAGGTCACCATGGGTTCATCGGCGTCGTAGCGGAATTGGTATGTTGAACAATCCCGCACAGCGGAGTGTATAATACGCCGCAGCTTGCTGTGGAACATGTTTCCAAAGCTTGTTTTGTGGTTCATACCCGTGATTAGTCTAACCATCCCCAATACTCACATTAATATTTTCATTGGATATTCAGTAAATATTGTGGTTAATATATC
>JANXZU010000028.1 GCA_025355345.1 Syntrophaceae bacterium | reverse complement strand
TTAGAGTTGAGACCGGTTTCCCAGTTACAGATGCGTTCATCCGGTCAAGTTCGTCCTTATCGGCCCTCTTGAGTCCCGCAAATGCCGGGTATCAGGAAGATAAAACAATATATATAGAAATATCCATTAAAAATATACAGGAGAAATGAATCCTTGTAAATACTACTTTAGAATGAGTTTAAGCTGTTCCGCGTGAATTGTAAAAAATACTCCTTTCGGCGTATGATTATTTTAATGATGATATCCTCCTGACTTCGACGGTTTCAGCCGAGGCGCGATTTGTAAATACCTGTAATTATTGATGTTGATATTTTCGGCAAAGTGTAGTGCCCCAGAGAAAATAGTCATTGACTTCCCTTTTTCTTCTGCTATAATGACGTCATGTTTGTACGCGTAAAACCAAAACCTAACGGTAAAAAATCAATCCAAATTGTCGAATCGTATCGGCGAGCCGATCAAGTCAGTCAGAAAATCGTTCGCCATGTGGGCCAGGCGATTACTGACCGGGAAGTCGAGGAGATGACTCGGCTGGCTCAATCAATGATTAATGAGATGGCAATAGAAAAGCAGCCGTGCTTGCCATTTTTAGATCCGATAAAATTGCTGAAAGAGAACCCTCAAAAAAAGGAATCAAGCGATACGGTAAAGATTAAAAACATCCGTGAAGAGCAACGGATTATCGACGGCATTGGCGATGTGTTTGGTAAGCTGTACAAAGATTTGAAGCTGGATAAGCTGATTGGCGGCACCCACAAAGACGAGCAGTGGAATAATATTTTGGAGTCCTGTGTACTGGCGCGGATTGCCAATCCGGTCAGTAAACGGCGCAGCGCGTCTTTGCTGGAAGAAGACTACGGCATCAAGATTCCGCTCGAAAAAATCTACCGAATGATGGATCATGTAGCTGATAGGGAGTCGGATATCAAGCAGCGCATTGCGCAAACGACATTGTCTCTTTTCCAAGAGCAAGTTGATGTGTTGTTTTTCGATGTCACGACTCTTTACTTTGAGAGCATCGAGACCGACGAACTGCGGGCTTTTGGATTCAGCAAGGACTGCAAATTTAAAGAAGTTCAAGTCGTGTTGGCACTGGTGACCACCACTCAAGGGCTACCCATTACCTATAAACTTTTTCCTGGAAACACTTATGAGGGTGGCACGTTGGTGGAAATGGTCAAGGATCTCCAAACGCAATATGCCATCAAAAACATCTTGCTGGTGGCGGATCGGGCCATGTTCAACGAAGAGAATCTCTCTTCCATGGAGAGTTTGGGCATTCAATACATTGTCGCGGCCAAGCTCAAGGCACTGCCCAAGAGTCTCAAATCCGACATTCTCCATGCCGATTACAACGAGGAGGTCATTGGAGACGATCTGCATGGGCTGAAAGAATTTGAACATAAATCGAGACGGCTGGTTGTTGGCTACAGCGCTAAAAGAGCCGGGAAAGATGCAGCCGACAGACAACGGCTGGTTGACCGGCTTATGAAGAAGGTCAAAGGCGATAAAATAAAAGTGAAAGACCTTATTCCCAATTACGGTTCAAAGAAATACATCAGCATTGAAAACGGCAGCGCGTCTATCAATCAGGAAAAAATCAAGGCGGACGCCCAATGGGATGGATTTCACGGTGTCATAACCAACGCCAGCGATAAAACGTCAAGTGAGTTACTTTTACGATATCGCGAACTATGGCAAATCGAAGAGGCGTTCCGAATCAGCAAGCACGACCTGAAAATGAGGCCCATCTTTCACTGGACTGAAAATCGTATCAAAGCCCACATTGCCATTTGCTTCCTTGCCTTCACGCTTGCCAAACAGGCCGTCTATCGCATCGCACTTCAGCAAGAACCCATGAGTTTAGAGCAGATCCGTAATGAGTTACTGCATGCTCAATCGAGCGTGGTCATCGATCTCGCTTCTCAAAAAAAATACATGATCCCGTCTCATGTCACAGTCAACCAAAAAAAACTCTATCAGGCCTTTGGCCTCAAACGATCTCAGGTGCCCTATGATCTAACCTGATTTTTTACTAATCAGCCCTCTGTAGTGCCCCAGTATTTTTTAACTAATTAATATCGTTGTGTTCTTAAGTCCAAATCGTCGAAGTCAGGAGAAACTTTTTGACCGAGCAGGATTGAGCAGTCTTTATAACCGCGGCTTTGTATTTCTCCGGAAAGTCGGGCGGCAGATTTATATCAATCATGACTTTTTCCACCATGTGTGTCGCATCGTTCCGGATAACGGTCTGCGTTATTTTAATATTGTCCGTGGAAATAGAACGCGATTGACAAAAGGCTGAAACATAGAAGCCCGTGCACATGCCGATGGATGCCAGAAATAATTCAAAGGGCGAAGGCGCGGCATTGTCACCGCCACTGGCTACCGGCTGATCTGAATGAATGGTAAACCCGCGATAATGAGAATCCACCTTTTTATTTCCGCCGAAGGTAATATCATATTTCATTTCCATGTTATCTAACCTCATTAAAATAGTTATCTATTCTGAGCATCCTCATCCGCCATCCATATACTTTCGTCTCTTTGCCGGAGTAAATCTTTCAATCGCATAACGCAGCATGGTTCGCGGCATTACCTGACAATGCTTTTGTAAAAACGATTCCGCGCAGTGAATATCGCGTTTGCCGACTTCGCGCAGCATCCAACCGACAGCCTTGCGAATCAAATCTTCTTTATCTTGCAGTAAGGTTCCGGCAATCTTGAGTGAATCATCGAATTGATTATTTTTTATAAAATAGAAAGTGGCGAGCACTGCAATGCGCCGCTCCCAGAGATTCTTTGATTTGGCCAGTTGATAAAGAGGCTTTCTGCTTCCCTCCATCAAAAATAATCAATTTGAGGATTCACTCAAGATCGCCGCAATCTTACTGCAAGATAAAGAAGATTTAATTCACAAAGCTGTCGGCTGGATGCTGCGTGAAGTCGGC